>DATNFX010000258.1:0-6381 GCA_035606195.1 Pyrinomonadaceae bacterium | reverse complement strand
GGCACCAGACTGTTTGCATCCGAGGGATCGTTGTACGGAAGCCAGCCTGCAAATCGCGGCGTACCGGAATTACCACCATTCGAGATGCTCGGAATAATCGCAGTGCGAAAACTCATGCGGTCGTTCACATTGATCAAAGGTCTCGTGTTTCCACGTAGCGCATTGAGTGCTGACTGCATTCCCGATTCGGCCACGTAATAAGCCTGCATCTCTGCCGTTGAGTTGATTGCGTTGTTGGCCGACATCATCGTCGTCGTGATCAATGCGCCACCCGCTCCGAGAAGCAATATGGAAACCAGCAACATCGTGACGAGCGCTGCGCCTCGTTCACCGGCGCGGTTAACGTAAATTGTCAATTCGCGTTTCATGGGAGTTAGGCGGATTCCTTAGTAAGTGATTGAGTTGCGGAGAACGACGTCTGAGGTCAGTTGAACTTGCGAGGCGGGCTGATAACCGGACTGGCCTTTAGTGCCGACTGCTGGCAGAGTCACGCCGACGGCGATCACAATAAACTTCGCCTCTGAGGGAGATACTTCGCTCTTCGAATTTCCGGCAGCGTTTTTGACGTCCTTGATGTCGCACGTGCCATCGGAGGTGACAGTCGTGCTGTACGTAACTTTCTCGTCGTAGTAACGAAAGATGAGGGAATCAATCCGGTTCGCGAGCACTGTCGTCTGGTTCGAACCGTTCTTTTCGTAACGAACGATGTAACGCTGGCTGAGCGCGGTATCGACGTACATCAGGAACTTGAGATCTTCATCCGTATCTTCCACGTCGTCGTCTTCGTAATAACCGTTAGTGGAATCAGGCATGCCGTTGAGGTTTGAGACGATGCGGATCGACTCGTTGTCGCTGTCGTTGGTAACGATGCCATTGTTTGCGACGGCGCTAAGTCCGCTGGGCAGTTTCATACCGGAGTTGCTGATTTCGCGCGTCATGATATTCAGCGCTCGTTGAACGTCGGCAATCCCATCTGACTTTCGATCTTCACGCGAGCGAGAGTAAAAGCCGCCGGCCAGAAGAGTGCTCGAGAGGCCGAGGACGGTGAGCGTGATTGCCATTGCCAGGATCAGCTCGATCAGCGAGAAGCCAGCGTGATTGTTTGAATGTCGGCTCTTCATTTTGTTAACTCACCAGGTAGCTGCCACTTTTAATGGTTGAACGGAAAGTGACGAGTACAACAGACGTGCGCATCCAGGACTGGCCAGTTTGCGGCGTGACAGTGATCGTGATTCTTTTCAGATTCTTGGCGCTGCCGTCGCTGTTGGTTTCGCTCGCGACTGTTCGTTGCACGGTGTAGGGCCGGTCGCCATTTGTCACTGTCGTCGTCGTCGTACCAGTGTTCAAGGTGGAGTCTAGATAGTCGACGCTTCTGAGCTGTTCCATCTGTTGCTGGGCCACTGCCATCGCGAGCGCGCGTTCGCTTCCGCCGACGTTGTTCTGCAGCGAGAAGACAAACAGCGAGGAACATGCAAGCGCGCCAACTAACATCACGAGGGAGGCGATGGTCGTTTCAATCAACGTAAAGCCACGCTCGCCGTTGGTTGATTTGTGTGTGGGAGTCTGAGTCTTCATAACGATTTGGTTTTACAGAATCACGGTAACTGGGACAGTTTTCGAGCCGCAGCCCGTGCTGAAGGTGACGGAGTAGATACCGATTGATTTCTTTGACTTGATGGTAAAAGTTGCCGAGCCGCCGGCTGCGACAGTTTGGTTGTTCGGACTTACCTGAATATCCGAAGCTTTGCTCGATGTGCTGCTGATCGTAAGGCTGGTCGAAGAACTGTGACTGACTTTGATCGTGGCAGTTCCGTCCAGCTTCATTATCACGGCGATCTGATCTGCGGTGACCGTGCAAACCTCTGGAGTCGGGGTCGGCGTCGGGGTTGCTTTTGGAGTTGGTGTTGCCTTGGGCGTTGGTGTTGGAGTCGGAGTTGGCGTCGGCGTCGGAGTGGGAACACTGCCATCAACACCCGGCGTCGGCGTTGGCGTCGGATCTGGCGTAGGGCTGCTATCGGGAGTCGCGTCGGCCCCGGGAGTCGGTGTCGCCGTCGCTATGACAATCGGAGTTGGAGTGGCGCTCGCACTCGCAGTAAGGTCAGTAACGTTGAGATTGACGCTGGGAACGGCGTCGTCAAACACTTTGCTATCGATCGTGACGTCGCCCGAGCCGGTGACATCAACCAGGACTGATCCGGTACTGTTCTTCAGCGTAATCGAAACCTGGGCGTTGGACATGGTAGTCGCCCCGACAGTGTTCCACGTGCGACCACGCCAATCGAAAGCAATCGTTTCCACCGTCACGAACTCGACACCATCGGGAAGGGGAATGGTTCTGGTATCCATGTCGCCATCACCATCGAGATCCATCGTCACGGTGTAGCTGGTTTTGTTGTCATTGATGGTGATGCTTGCTCGTTCACTGGCATCGTTGGCATGACTGCGGATAGAAAAAGTGCGTGCCTTCTCGATGTAGGAAGCATATTCGCGCGCCGCGCCCGAAAGACGAATGCTGCCTTTGGCGTGACTGATTCCCATTACGCCGAATGCAGTGATGGTCGTAAGAATCGCTGCGGTGATCAGCAGTTCGATGGTTGAGTATCCGCTGCGCAGTGTGTTGTGTTTAGCTTTGTTCTTGTTCATGCCCATGGTCCAAAAAGGGTTTGTGGTCCAAGTCGAATGACCACGGTGGGCCGTTGAGCAATCGTGGTGCCACAAAAGTTCTCTAGACAAAATTCCGCATTCAGATCAATTGAGTTGACAGAACTTCAATCAGATTGGTCCAAATTCGGTTACTGCAGCGTCAGATTGATTTGGGCCGCGAAGAAGCCGGAGAAATCAGAGAGGAACAATCAGTTTGCTTTGCGGTTTCGCAGACTGACCGGGAGTTGACTGGTTGTGAAGTGGTTCGGTCTTCGACAGGAAAATTGCTAAATCGCTCAATTATAAAAGCTTGCGAGATACTTTCGAGATTTACCGCACGTCGGCATATTTCTTGCTGAAAAATCCACCGATCGCCCTCACAGCTCTCCCCGAGCGAGGCATAGCTTATGAAGAAGAATGATTTTTCAGAACTCGGTTCCAACCTGCTTATCTTTGGATCAGTGACCGTCGCGGCCATGCCGTTCCTGCTGGGCGACCGGCTGTTCCTGGTTGTGACAGGATTGATTCACGAAGGCGGAATGATGATCGATCAGGGTTGGAATTACTTGAGCTGGCTGGTGAAGTAAGAAGCCATCCACAGATTACACAGATATTTTTCTGCGTAATGTGTGGAATCTGTGGATACGACTTACTTTACGACATTGCCTTCCGAGTCGTAGATCGTCACATCTCCAAACGGTGTGACCTGGTCCTTAACCTTTTCCCAGTCTCCAACAATCACAATCGCCGCGCGGTAGGTGTCGAAATATTTCGCCGCCACCCGCTGTATGTCTGCCGCCGTGAGCGACTCGACGTTCGGACGAAAGTCGTTGATGAAGTTCTTGTCGAGGTCGTACGTGTAAATTGTATTGATGCGACCCGCGAGGCCAAACTGGCTGGCGAGTTCAACCGAGAAATTTCCGGTGCTGAACTCCTTCGCCGCGCTTAGCTCTTCATCTGTTACGGGCAGGACACGCATGCGATCGAGCTCGTAAAAGATCTCGAGCAGAGTTGGTCCAGTAACTTCGTTGCGGACAAACGCTCCGGCCTGAAATGATCCGGCCTTAGCTTGCGTGTTCGAGTTGCTGAAAGGTGAGTAAGTATAACCCTTCGACTCGCGTATGTTGCGCGTGAGCCGGGAGTAGAACGAACCGCCGTAGATCGTGTTTGCCGTGCGAATCGCGAAGTAGTCTTTGTCTTTGCGCGGGATACTGACGTTGCCGATGTAGATCGCGGATTGAACCGAACCCGGGCGATTCACGAAGTAGATCTGTCGCTTATCTCTCGTTGGAAGTGGCGGATTCTCGTCCGGCGGGACTGTCCCACCTTTCCAGCTTCCGAACGCCTTCTCGATTTCTGCGAATGTCTTATCGACGTCGATGTCGCCGACGACGACCAGGTGCGACGCGTTCGGAATGTAGTTCTTCGCAACGAACGCGCGCAGGTCGTTTCGTGTCAGCGCGCTGATCGATTTCTCATCGGGCACTACAAAACTGTACGGATGATTACCGAAGACTGCCTTCTGAAATCGTTCGTTCACGAGGAAACCCGGATCGGCACGTCCAGCGCGAATCTGCTGGATCGTGTTTTCCTGGGCCAGCTTTACTTCTTCGTCCGGAAATGAGGGATGCTGGGCCACGTCGCTCATCAAATCGAAGAGACGCGTGGAAAACTCTGACAGTGACGAAGCACTCATCGTCGTCGAATCGGCATCACTGCCGAGCCCGAGCGTGCCGCCAATCGAGCGCAGCTCTTCCTTGATTTGTTTGCTCGAGCGTGTGTCGGTACCTTCGTTTGCTACTGAAGCCGCGATCTGCGCGATGCCCGGATGAGCGTTGCGATCGCTCGCAGTCGTTGCTGATCGGAACGTCAGTATCGCGGTAACTTTCGGAACGTTAGGCAACGGAGCCAGGACGACGGTGAGACCATTGGCCAGTTTCTTTTCCGTGATCTTCGGGAGATTGAGAGGCCGTGCCGCTCCTGGCGGTGGTGGAGTTTTCTGTTGAGCAAATGCCGTTGCTGTAAACAGGATAATCGCGAGTATTGTTTTCATATTGATGCCTTTCATGACCTCACTGGCCCGACTTGGGTTGCTGCTTCGCTTCCGGAACGCGATCGATCACGGTGCGATTCGTCGCCACCAGATACTTCGCCGCCGCTGCTTTAACTTGCGCTGCGGTGACGTTCTCGAACGGAGTCAGCAAAGAATTGATCTGCTGCGGATCGTCGCGGAAGAGTGCGAGCGCCGAAAGCAGATGGGCCTTGCCCTGGCCCGATTCGAGCTGGTCGTAGAGGTTCGAACGATAACGAATCTTGGCGTCCGCCAGTTCCTTGTCAGTCACGCCTTTCGAGGTCAGCTCGGCAATGACCGCATCCATTTCCTTGATGACCTCATCGGCTGTGTGGCCGGGTTTGTAAGTAGTGCGCGTGGTCATGATCATCGGGCCGGTGTAGTCAAACTCGTTTCCGAAGTAGTTGAGTCCACCGCTGAGATCGAGAGTCAACTCTTTTTCCTTCACCAGCCGCTGGTACCAGCGTGAACTCTCGCCGCCCTGCAGGATCTGGACCAGCAATGCCATGGCAGGGAAGTCGGGTGAGTTCTGCGCCGGGATGTGATAACCGGTTGCGAGTGCCGGCAGGTTTGCGAGCTTGTCAGTCTGTGAGACTCGTTTCTCTTTCGTCTGCGCGGGTTCTGTTAGATCCGCACGCGCCGGCATCGGTTGCGACTGAATGCTCGCGAAGTGCTTTTCAACCATCTTCTTCACTTCGTTCGCATCCACGTCGCCTACGATCGTTAACACGGCGTTGTTTGGCGCGTAGTACGTTTTGAAGAAGCTGCGAACGTCTTCGATAGTGGCGGCATTGATCTCCGACAACTCGCCGTAACCGTTATGCGAGTTGTTCCAGTTTGTGAATGCGTTTTCCCACAGACTGATCCACTCGAAGAGTTGATAAGGCTGGTTCAGCACGTTGACGCGAACTTCTTCGCTCACGACTGCCTGCTGGTTTTTGAGGTTCTCTTCGCTGATGTCGAGCGAACGCATGCGATCGGATTCCAACCAGATTCCGAGTTCGACACGATTGCTGGGCATGGTTTGGTAGTAGTTGGTGTAATCAAAATCGGTATGGCCGTTCAAACTGCCACCGTTCGCCTCGACGAACTTCGCATGTTCAAACTTCTTCACGTTCGCCGAACCCTGGAACATCATGTGTTCGAAGAGGTGTGCGAAACCCGTCCGGCCCTTCGGCTCGAGCCGCATACCGACGTTGTAATAGACGGCGACAGTGACGACCGGCGCGATGTGATCTTCAGAGATCACGACCTTCAAGCCGTTCGGAAGTTTGTAGTAGACGACGGGAATGTTGAGCGGTTTAGCCTCGGCGTAGGAGACGTTGGCTATCAGCAGTAGCACCGATAGGCAGGTCACGAAATAGCGTCGCATAGTTTGGGCGTCCTCATTTTGAACAAAAAGGAGACTCGGGTTTGATCCGGAGATCAAGCCCGGTCTCGTTGAGAAGGAGACTGAATCTTAAAATACCCGAAAATCAGTAGAAGCTACGCAGATTTGGATGAAAGGTCGTTCTCACCCGCAGTGTCGGGTATTACGTGACGAGTTGAGAGAAAGTTTCTCGCGAACTACAATGCCACGAGTCGAAAAGCATGTGTTGCGGAAAAGCCACTTTTGTTCTCTTCCTCGGTTTGCTGGTAATGGCCATGACGGTGATGAAGCAGCAACG
>DATNFX010000257.1:0-15449 GCA_035606195.1 Pyrinomonadaceae bacterium | reverse complement strand
GTCGCACAAAAGCTTCTGCAACAAATTTGGCTTCACGATCGATCTGCTTGCCGATCCGAATCACGACTTCCTGAATGCCTCAGGCGTGGGCCAAAGCGAATACAAGGGAACGATGTACTGGAACCGCACGAGCTTCGTAGTCGATCCGGAAGGCAACCTACGGAAGACGTATCTGAAGGTGAGTCCTGACGGTCACGAACAAGTGCTGCTCAACGATATCAAAGCGATGCAGAACGCCTGACAGGAATGCTTGCTTACGTCTTCTGGCACTGGCCACAACCCGTAATAGCGCGCGGTGCGTACGAAGACCACCTGCGCGAGTTTCAGCAAACACTCGCGGCTAATAAGTCGAATGGTTTTCAGCAGTCGGTGGTCTTCCGCATTCGCGGCGCCGGCTGGCTGAACACCAGCGACGAAGCTTACGAAGAGTGGTATCTACTCGACGACTCGGCCGCAATGGACCGGCTAAACGAAGCAGCAGTCTCGGGTGCCTGTGAAGAGCCGCATAATCGAGTGGCGCGAGAGGCCGCAGATGGCACTGGCGGTCTGTATCGTCTGCGCGCAGGTACTGAAAACCTGGACCAGGCGAAGTTTGCAATCTGGTTGAGCAAACCCACCGGAGTTTCTTACAAAAACTTCTACGCCGATCTGCAACCCTTAACCTCTCTGCCGGGTGTCGTCTTGTGGGGTCGCCAAATGACTCTCGGCCCAACGACGGAATTCTGTATCCACAGTCAAAATCCGATCGAGCTGCCTCCCGGCTACAACGGTCACAGTATTAGTCTTGAGCGCGTATATCCCTGAGTCATTCTTAGACAGGATTAACAAGATGATCAGGATTACAAGATTCATCAGGTAAATCCTGATCATCTTGTAATCCTGTCTAAACTCCCAATTCAGCAATCAGTGGACAATGATCCGAGGCTGCGCGTACACGCTCCTTAGGCTCTGTGATCACTTCGCATTTCTGCAGACGATTAGCAAAAACCTTCGGCACAAACACGTAATCGAGTCGCACATGCGGATCCCACGTCGGAAACGTGTATCCCTTGTCGTCTGCATGCAGCATCCGAAACGCGTCGCCATAACCGGCATCAAGCATCAACTGGATGGTCTCGCGTTGCAGCTTACGGCCACTAATCCAAATCAACGCGCGAATCCATGCCGGCATCCTATCGAGTTCCAGAACTTCTCCCGGCGCAAGCGTGTTGAAATCACCGACCAGCGCGTGGAAGCCGTTTTGATGACGCTTGATTCCGTCCAGCAGCGATCGAATCTCACGCGCCCGCCTGCGCTCATCCCACCGGGAAAATCGCGCGCTGAGATGTAAACCAAAAATCCGCGCGTTACTTCCCGCCGGAACAATCTCCAGAAACGAATGCCGTGCGCCCGCCGGATAATGCCACTCGTGATACTCCACCTCTTCACGACTCAGGAAACCGATCGAGTGGTTTCGGCGCGCTGCCCAGAACGGAAACTTAGTGGCCTCGGATATACGCGCAATCACCGCAGGGTCAGTCGCTTCCTGGAATACGACCAAATCAGGAGCGGCTGCGACGATCGTTTCCGCGAGCGCTTGCTCACGGCCGTGACCACCAAAGCGGATGTTGTAACTCAGCAGCCGCAACGTCACGCATTTTCACCGGATGGAACGACCACAAAATATGGTTCACCAAACAAAACATCGCGGCCATAAAGTACGAGACTCGAGGTCGCCTGCATGTTCACCGGACGTCCCACCATCTTCTGCAACGATTCGCGCAGTGGATTCAAATTTGGTGCGATGTCCGGATCTGCATCGCACAGTGGTTTGGTGTGCAGTCCGGGAATGTAAAACGCACCCGAATCCCACATTTCCATGACCTTGCTTCCGACCACCGTCACATCAAGATCACTTGTTCCAACGCCCTGCGAATCGAAAGGATTGCCATCCTCGTGCCGTTTGTTTGTCACGACACTGCCGCGCAACACAATACCCGTTCCTTCAGGCAGGCCTTGCTGTAGCTTTTTGTAAAAGCCGATGAAGAGGCGTTCGTCACCACCAAACCCAAGCGTGATGATCCGCGAGCGGACCTCGGTCTCGTCCATTTCATGAGCATCTTTAGGCATAGAATTCCATCTGAACTATCCACAGATTACACAGAACAGAAGGGGGCTTTGGGGAAGATACCGATTCGTGAGCTTTTATATTAACATGCGATCCTTGTGCTTTGAGCTTCGTACTTTGTACTTTGTATTTGTTTCTAACCAAGCACAAAGGACCAAGTACAAAGCACAATAAACAAAGATGCGTCTCTTCCCCTCGCTTGTCATGTTGTGCGCCGCGTTTGCAGCGGGCGCAATCAATTCCATTGCCGGCGGTGGGACTCTCCTTACGTTTCCGGTCTTGATCTGGCTCGGACTCGATCCGAAAGTCGCAAATGGAACCAGCACAGTCGCGCTTTGGCCTGGACTATTTGGCGGACTATTTGGTTACCGCAAGGAGCTCGAGAACAGTTCTACAATTTTGCTTCGACTCGGCGTGACAAGTCTCATCGGCGGCGCAGTGGGCGGCCTGCTGCTGGTCCGAACGCCAAACAAAGTATTCGCCGAGCTGGTTCCGTTCCTGATTCTGTTCGCCACGCTCCTTTTCATGTCGAATGGTGTGGTCAACAGACGTCTGCGCGTCGGCTCCATCGACGAAAAGCCGATGGGTCTGTGGTGGACCGGCGCGATGGCGTTCCAGTTCTTTTCCGCGATGTATGGTGGCTACTTTGGCGCAGGTAACGGAATACTCATGCTCGCGGCGATGGGCGTGCTCGGACTGAACGAACTGCACCGCGCCAATGGCATCAAAAATTTTCTCGGCATCTGCATCAACGCCGTGGCCGTGCTGATTTTTGCGATCGCGGGTTACGTGGTTTGGGAAGACGCCCTGCTGATGGCTTGTGCGGCACTCATCGGCGGTTACTTTGGCGCGAAGATGGCGATGCGCGTTGGCCAGAAGTGGGTACGCCGAGGCATAGTGCTCATCGGTTGGGTGATATTTTTCGTAATGGTCTGGAAACTACGCCAACGCCCGCAATGAACAAGATCCCGCGCGATTTTTATCTTCGTCCCGACGTTCTCACGGTCTCAAAGCAATTGCTGGGCAAACTGCTGGTGGTTCCCGGTCCGAATCAGGAACGAGTCTCAGGAAAAATCGTTGAAGTTGAGGCTTATCGTGGACCAGAAGACAGGGCCTCACACGCTTACGGCGGAAGACGGACGAAACGCACAGAGACGATGTACAACGCGGGCGGTGTTGCGTACGTGTATTTCGTCTACGGCATGTACTACCAGTTCAACGTCGTCAGCGGCGTGGCTGACGTGCCGCATGCAATCCTGGTCCGCGCACTCGAGCCGATCGAAGGCATTGAGATAATGAGAGCGCGCAGGCACTCTCATCCGGACCACAACCTCACGAACGGTCCCGGTAAACTCTGCATCGCGATGGGAATCGATAAACAACTCGACGGCGCCGATCTCTTAAGCAATCGAGTTTGGCTCGAAGACTACGAGAAGGTTTCACCACGTCAGATTGCGCGCGGTCCACGGATCGGCATCGACTACGCTCAGGAGTGGATCGACAAGCCCTGGCGCTTCTGGATCCGCGATAATCGATTTGTTAGCCGATCCGTCAAATCCGCGGCTAAAGAACAAACTTCATCGGCGGCGCCGTGATCTTCGTAACGGTTACCTGCTGCCCTCTCAAAAATTCCATCATTCCATCTTTAATCTTCGGGGACGATAGAAACAACGGATCAGAGTGAACCGCGCCTTCGATAATGATGTGCGTGCTGTTCGAAAACCCTTTTCGATACTCCTCCGCATTGCTGATTGGTGTGCGAGCGTCCAACGTGCCGCTGATGAACAATAGCGGAATATCGGACTGAAGCGGCGCTCGAAATGCGTCACCCAGGTCGGGCGCTTTCCATTCCTCACACACTTCCGGAAACGGAAAGTTGAAGATGTCTTCCAGCAGCGTGCCTTTAGCTTCACGCGAAATCTGTTCGCGACGTGTTGCAGTCTGTCCCGACGCGCAGTCCATCATGTACGACATTGCAGATCCGATGTCGCTGCGCGATTGATTGAGCCAGACCTGTGCGGGATTTGTGAAGTCGCCTTTCGACGCACGATAAAAGAGCGCCGGGAACCTTGCCGTCACGGTGGTGCCAATGTTGTTGGCAACGATGAACTGCATGACAAACTTGTTGACGATCACCTTCGTCTTGAGCTTTGTGCGCTGGTCGGTTATCTCCACCGTTTCCGGTTGCGCATCGAGGCGATCAAACACAGACTTCATGAGACCGAGAAAGTCGGGAATCTCCTTGCCGATTTGTGGATCGGCTTTGATCAGAGCCGCCAGATCCTCGAGATGCTTTTGAATGTTACTCGGTAGTTTATACGTGTGATCGGGGCCTTCGGTGCCCGCCAGTATCGCGCGATGAATACTCTTCGGATGCCGGCGCATGGTTGCGAAGGCGAGGTGAGTGCCATAGCTGATGGACCAAAGGCTGATTTGGTTCACACCCAAAGCTTTTCTCAGATCCTCGAGATCGTCTGCACTCTCGTTTGTATTGTAGCCGGTCAGATCGACGCGTTGAATGTCGCGCCAGTAAGTCTTACAACCTTCCGAGTTCTCACGCATCTCCTTGATCGCAGCTTCACGCGTGGGCGCAACGTCGAGTGGAAAAGAAAGCCGTTCGTAGCAACCCAGGTTGGGCTTCGAAAAGCCGGTGCCTCGTTGATCGAATGCGATGACGTCGCCGATCTCGCGCAGTGCCATGAAGAGTGGAAAACGAGGGCCTTTGGCAGTAAAGATTCCTGAACCGCCCGGACCACCGGCAAGATAGACGATCGGAGGTCCCGGATTTTTCGCAGTGCTCTTGAACCGCACAAAGGCGAGTTCGATCAGGTTACTTTCCGGATTGGAACGATTTTCCGGCACAAGGAGAGTGCCAAATTCAGCGTCCACTTTTTCTTTCTTATCATTCTCGAATGTGTACGGTTTGATCTTTAGAGTGCCGGACTTCGGTTGAGCGTTAATCGATATTACTGAAACCAGTATTAACAAGACACACTTGTAGATAGACATGCGTGATGCCCTCCCTTACGCGAATTATTCTTAGTTAAGAGTTAACGCGGATTAGCCTTCGATTTCGGAAATGGCCCACGCAGCTTTAGCGCTGACGCCCGGGGCCGAATCGTGCAACGCTTGATTGAGCGCAGGAAGAGCTTCAGCGCTTTGAATCTCGCCCAGCGCTTCTGCCGCGCCACGACGAACTTCGGCACGCGGATCAGATATGAGCACCGTGCAGAGCGCAGTGACGGCGCGAGCGTCTTTCGTCTCGCTCAAGGCCCAGACCACGAGTTCGCGGACGCGCCAGTCATCATCGGAGAGTGTTGCGACCAGCTTTGCAACTGCTTCGTGGTCGTGTAACTCACCGAGGGCTCGTGCCGCAGCCATTTGCACCCATTGATCGGAATCGCCGAGGAGGGTGATGAGTTGTGGGACGGCATCCGCTCTCGTGCCCGGTATCATGCCCGTTAACTCGCCAATGGCCCAGGCAGCGTTCCGCCGCACGGATGGATTGGAGTTATCGAGTTGATTCGTCAGTGGTCTGAATGCCGGCGGACCTAAAGAAGCAAGCGCGAGCGCAGCCTGTTCACCGGGCGACGATTGTTTAAAAACCTCGAGGGCCGGACTCCAGCGAGTCCCTTCCCAGCACCTGATTAGTTGCGACTTGCGATCGTCGCCGAGCATTGCAACGAGCAACTCAATTGATCTCACGTCGCCTTGTTTTGAGGCGTTGCATGCGGACGCAGCGCGCTCGTTTGCGTCTGAAGCAGTTCCCTGGTTCTCGCGGCGCGAAGCCGGGGTGGTTTGCGGAAGCGGCGTCTCGACGATAGAGGGTTGTAACGTTGCAAGTGATTGCGTGAACGCAGCACGCACGGGGATTTGCAGCTCAACCGAGAAGAGCGAGAGCGAAAGGGCCGAGAGACAAAGCACAAAGACTGCCGCAAACATCAACGTCCTCGCCAGCCCTGCACCGGTGCGTGGATTACTTCTCATGATTCGGACGATCCTTTCTTCCAGAATTTGGCCATCGAAGATGCTCAGCATGAAGGCCTGTGACGCGTACTGGCGCGAGACGCCGGCGGCCCAAAGCAACGAGCGCGCATAAATCCTCGGCGCGAGAATGTGATTGGTTACGAGCTCGTCGCAGGCAAGCTCGCGCGTGCGATCGATCTGTCGCTTGATCAGAAATGTAAGCGGATGAAACGAGACCGGTACCGTAATAAGCTCACAAAACAGATTCGTCAGAAAGTCTCGACGCGCAACGTGAGCGGTTTCGTGGCCTATCACCGACAGTAATCTGGACTCGTCAATCGTCGGACTAAATGCGTCGGGCAATACGATCAGCGGGCGCATCGTGCCGATCGTGTACGGCACACGCGCTTGCGCTGAAAGTGTGACCGGCACTTCAGCAATGCCAAGGAGATCTCTGCATCGTTGTGCGGCGGCTTCGATCTCGGGAGTAACACCATCGCGAGAGGATGAGCGGCGCAGTTTCTCTTTTCGACGCCAGAAACGCGCGAGTCTCAATGCGCGCATTAAGGTGAAGACGGCGTAACCAAGTGCGAGCAGCAGGACGCTGCGTGGCGTAGTGGTCACCGTCGCACGACGCTGCGTGTGGGTATGATCAACCGTGAAATTAGGTTCTGAGCTGTTCTGATCGACAACTGTCGCCGGACTTGAAGGCGATGAGACGACTTGAAGCCTTGAAACCCACTCAGGCACTACACGCGTTGCCGTCAGCAAAGGCACAACCAGAGAAACGACGAGGACCGTAATCCAGAGCGTGTGTCGATGACGTGCCGGTCCGTTTCTCAACAACCACGCCGCCAACGCCGCGATCACAACGATCACCGCCACCTGCCACGCAGAATTGAGTACAAAGTTCAGGATGAACTCGCTAATTCTTAGCATCACGTTCTTCCTTCTCGATCAATTCATGGAGGGCGGCAAGCTTTTCAGGCGTGAGATGCTTCTCCTGCAAGAGGTTCATGACGAGACCTTCGGCGGAACCGCCGAACAGGCGATCGATAAACTCACGGACGGCGTGCCCCGTGAATTTCGTTCGGCTCACAGCGGGCGTGTAGATATAGGCTTTGTCTTTGAGCGTCCGCTTAACCTTCTTCTTGCGATGTAGAACCGTCAGCATGGTCTGCACCGTGGTGTAGGCAAGCTCCCTCTTCAGTTCACGCTGAACTGTTTGGACGGTGGTCGGCCCCGTTTCCCAGAGCACCTGCATGATCTCCAGCTCCAGGGGCGTCATCTGTTCACTCTTACGGCGCGGCATTCCGGATCGTCTCCTAAGACTTTAGGCGAACAATACAGCAGACTTGCGGGCGTGTCAACTAAAACTTTAGTAGGCATTCGATTTGCGGAACGTACTGTAGGGGCGGCCCTCCGTGGCCGCCCGTGGTTTGTGCAGAGATTCAAGAAGCGACAGCCTCGGATTTGGCGAACCCGATCAACACCACGGGCGGCCACGGAGGGCCGCCCCTACAGTTACGCCCAATTCACGCTAATCACTGCCGTAGCGGATTTCCATGTGGCGGATGCGATAGGCGGCGAGGATTAGCACCAGGATCGTAACCAGCAGCATGCTCGGGATCGCGATCCATGCAGGCGTTGGTTCCGCAACGACTGCGAATGGACCTTCAGCAACCGGCACAGGCACGAGCGAGTTGAGATAGTGAACGACACTGACCTTTTTCAGCAATGGAGGCAGCAGGAAGTTGAGCCACTCCCACAGGTAAAGCACGACCGCAGGAATTATCGGATTACGAACAAACAGTCCGACCACGAGAAAGAACGCACCATAACCAAGACACCCCAGTATCGTGATGCCGGCGTAGGTGAGTAGTTGTCCGAGGCCACGTCCCTCCGTGAAGTAACGCACGCTTTGTGAATAGAAGTGCGGAAGATAAAGCAACAGCATCGCCACTACAGTCGTCGCGGTGAAGAGAACAATTGAGGTCACCAGGCCGGAGAGGTATTTGCCAACCACCAACACCTCACGGCGCACAGCGCTCAGAAAGTAATAATGCAAACTGCGGTCGATGATCTCACCGCGAAACAGGTTCATGAAGATCCATGCGGAACCAAAAAACACGAGTGTCCGGAGAATCAGACCGTTGTAAATGAGCGAGTAGAAAAAGCCCATTTGATTGAAATCTCGCCACTCTTTTCCGGGCGGCGTAAAGAACGCCAGCAGCAGCAGGGGAAACAGCGGTAAGAACGCCAGCAGATAAATCAGCAGCGAACGTCTACTGAGAAAGTTTTTCTCGAGCTCCAGACGTAAGATCGCGCCGATCTGCCGCGCCCACAGCGACCAGTTTAACGGCGACTTTTCTGATTTAGTCTCGATTGCGTCTATCGCAGAACTCATCTCCAATTAGCTCCTAAGCACTACCGCCCGTCGTTCCGATCAGGTACTGGTAAACCGCGCTGAGATCATCATCAACCGGCGCGATCGATTCAATGCTCACTTCGCCCTCAGCAACAGCGTGATTCAACATCAGATAAAACCGATCTGCATCGCGGGTCTTAACGAAGAGCCCGCGACGGTCTTCATGAAGTCGAGCTTCAACGACGTGATCCCGAGCAAACACATACGCGGCAAGTTTTGCCGGATCGTCACAACGGATCAGGATCTGCATCGGGTGCTCTTCCATCTCGTCGCGCACGCCGTGAATGTTTCCCTCGGCCACGATATAGCCGTTGTTCAGCAACACTACGCGGTCTGACATCATGTCAACTTCGTGCAGTATGTGCGACGAGATGATGAGGTGCAGCCCTTCGGAAGCTAGTTTGCGAAAGAGGGCAATCGTTTCCGCGCGCACCATCGGGTCGAGGCCGTTCAGAGGTTCGTCGAGAATCATGACCGCGGGCTGATGTGCGATCGACTGGGCGAGCCGAATGCGTTGTCGCATTCCCTTGCTGTAACCCGCCACTTTCCGATCGGCAGCTTCGACGAGATTGACTCGTTCGAGCGCGAGCTGGCTCAATTCGTTTGCGCGCTTGCCGTCATACCCATGGACCAGCAGGAACGAGTTAATAAACTCGCGTCCGGTGACGCCTCTCGGAAACGAATCAAACTGGGTGCAGTATCCGACTTTTCGAAATAGTCGCTCCGGTTGATCCGTGGGAACGCCCAACAGCGAAATCGCACCGCGTGTGGGGCGCAGCAAGCCTGTCATTAGATTCATCAAGGTCGACTTCCCTGCTCCGTTCGGACCGACGAGGCTCGTAATGCCCGGCGCGATCTGCAGGTTCACCCGATTCACTCCGAGTATCTCGCCGTAAAACTTTGAGACGTTGTCGAAGATGATGAGCTGGTCAGTCGAAATCGTCATGCCTATTTCACAACCTCGTAGGCTTTCACTTTCCAGTTAAGTATTGCCAGGCAAATAGCGCAAAACACGAACAACATGGCCCACGAGGTCCACAGCGGCGGCTCAATCATCAGAATCTCTCGACTCGGCCCGCCATCGAAAGCTTCGATCACAACTCGCCCGGTGACGCGATCAAACGTGCCGAAGAGACCTTCAGTGATATTAGCCATCAACGTCACGAGGCTAAAGAGATTTCCGATCCGGGTCATGAAGATGAGGTTGATGATGCCGACGAAAGCGAGGGGAATAATGACGATGGCCAGCATCGCCCCACTCGCAACAACACGCCATTTCAGTAACGCTGAAAGAGTTTGCGAGAGAAGCGCCAGGAGCAATACCCAAACAACACCGGCGATAATTATCGCGCTCGCAATCCACAAATTACTTTTGAACCACGCGAAGCCCTCCAGATATGACTGGAAGAAGAACATCAACAACTGCGGCAGCCACGTGATCCCGGACAACAGGATCAGTAGCACCGACATCTTGCCTACCACGTACTCGGTGCGCGTAAACGGGCGACAGAGATAAAGCGGAAGAGCGTTGTTGCGGAAGTCGCGCGAAACCAGTGGCGGGCCCAGCAACAGCGCCACAAAGAATGCACAACCGCCCTGGATAAATACGAAGTACTCGAAAAACGACCCATCAATGGGGATCAACTGCCTCGCATTCATATTCATGATCGCGAGCGCGGTGATGTTGTGATGCAGGTAGATCAGGATCGCTTCGATGAGCACTGGCAGAAAACAGATCACATAAAACGCAGTGAACAGTTTTGAACTGAAGACACCTCGAAACGCGTGCCGCGGAATGATCAAGAACCGGCTCCACTCAGGAGTCAGCTTGCCGGTATAAGGCTTGTACGTCTGCTCATAAACCGCCATAGCCGTTCTCCATTGCCCTCAGGAAAATGTCTTCGAGCGAATCGCGCTTATAACTCAAACGACGGAGCTGCACCTTTGTCTCGTCAGCCAGCCGGTACAAATCGCGCACTTCAATGCCTTCCTGCAAAACGATCTTCAGACGATGATCGGCAGACATTGCATACTCGCAACCGAGTTTCGAGAGCGCTTCCACAAACTTGCCGTGATCGCCGCGTGTCTCGAGCATGAGGAACTTGCGATTTGATTTACGTTCCTCTTCGAGGTTGCAATAGACAGCGATCTGGCCGTCGCGCAATATCAGAATCTCATCGCAGCACTCTTCGACGTCCAGCAACAAATGCGAAGAAAGTACGATTTGGGCGTGGCCACTGTCACGAATCTCGCGAATGAGTTTAATCATACGCAGCCGCGCCGGTGGGTCGAGGCCGTTGGTCGGTTCGTCGAGAAAAATCAGTTTTGGGCCATGAACAATCGCCTGCGCAAGCTTGGCGAGTTGCTTCATGCCGAGCGAGTAAGTTTCGAGGCGTCTATAACGCGCTTCGCCGAGACCAACGTAGAAGAGTGCTTCGTGGGCTCGCTCCAACGCCGCATCAGACGGCAAGCCTGACAGTTCACCCATCAAACGCACGAAGTGCACTGCACTCATCTTGGCGATGAAGGAATCGCGCTCGGGCATGTAGCCGATCAGAGCTTTGATCTCTTTCGCCTGGTTGACGATGTCGAGACCAAATATTTGTGCAGTGCCCGCTGAAGGTGGATGAAAGCCGAGGAGCGTATGAATCAGCGTTGTCTTGCCGGCTCCGTTGGGACCGAGCAGACCGATCGCTTTGCCGCGCAGATCGCCGCGCAGGTTTTTGAGAATCTGCCGCCGGCCAAAAGAAACACTAAGACCATGCAGGTCGATTACGGGTGGCTCAGTGTAAGCCGCTTGAGCTTCGATTGGTTCCTCCGGAACCGCAGCGGGGAGTGCCATACTCTTTCTTATAACGCTGTGTTCTGATAATTCCAAACGAATCCAAGTCCGAAGACTGTACCCATCAGCAGAAAAGCAACAATGCAAGCTAACGCATCTGCAGGCGCTAAAGTTCTGCCTATTGCAAGAATCTCGATCAGAAACACAGGAGTGTTGAGTACGACAGCGGAGGCGAGTGGAAACAGCAGCGCAGGCTTGCAACCACCCATGCGTTGGCGAAGCCATGAGAGCGACGGCGCATAGGCCAGCGAGAACAACAACGCTGCCATCGTGATTGAAATGACTGTTGCGCTGAGGCCGTGTCCGTCGACGAGGAAGTTCGACAGGACGAGCAGTCCAAACAACCAGGAGATGAGAGAGATAGAGACGAGCTTCATTCTGAGCACCCTGTGTTCGCGAGGTCTATGGGACAGGATGAACAAGATTGAGCAGGATTCACAGGAATGATCCTGTAAATCCTGCAAACAATCCTGTCTATCCTGTCTAACTACTTCTTCCCGCCCATGCCTCGACCGATAATACTTTGCATCTCGAGTGCATTAGGCATCCCCAGTAACGTCGACGGCCCGATTCCGAATGGTCCACCTTCAGTATTAGCCGCAAACGTGATGCTGTCGCCCTGAGCGTAAGCATACGCAAGCGTTGGCTTCATCTCGCCGGCAATCGCCTTCACTGCCTGCTGGGGTCCACTCGGTAACTGCTCCGCAGTGCTGGCTGCAGTGCTTGCCAAACTGGCCGGAACGAGCCCGCCGATGTTGTGATAGAAGACCGCAGAGAAGTTGGCGTTACCATCAGCCGGTAAACCTGCCGTGAACTTCGGTGAACGCAGCAGCGACAAACCGCTCTCCTGCGTTTGCAAAGCTCTTTCGACCAACGCCCTGCTCGGGGCAACGATCAAGTATCCGTTGGCGTACGTGTAGTTCGCCTGGATCATTCCGAAATCCGTCGAACGCAGTGTGTAGTACTTGCGGCCGGCGAGCTCCGTGTTCTCCCAGGTCAAGCCAGCCTTACCAAGGTAAGCTGCCTGTTTATTCACTTCGGTAACCATGCGCTCCAGCGTCTGCTGCAGGTGCGCCGGATCGTTGACTTCAAATACCATCTTCCATGAAGGAGTCGGCAGAATCGGTCCATCGATCGCAAAGGCAAACTCTCCACCTAACGGTGCAGCGATGTCGTTACGGAGGTTGAGACCGTGCTCGGACTGCAGTTTGTCGAGGTTCTTGCGCAACTCAGGCGACACGCCATCAAGCACGCCGAGTAGATCGTCGACGAGCGTCGCGGGATTCTTCACCACGAATCCTGCTACGAGGTTCGCGTCCGGCGAGATGTATTCGAGAGAACCCATCGGGCCAGGCGCTGCGAGCCACGAAGGAATGCCGCGCTGGGCGTCGTTGAACGACAGCGAAGCCTGTGTGTGAGTTTTTCCGTTGCTGTCTTTCTGATCCAGAACGAAATACTTCACACTCAAAATGCCGAGCTTATTCAACGCAGCTTCCTGCTTCTCAGCATCAGGACCATTGGTGCGTTCAGCTTTAGTCGCAGCGACTACCTTTTCGAGATTGGCCGCAACTACGAGACCCGCGCCTTCCTGATAAACCTGAGCGATGCGATCGTGGAACGGCGTCGAGGAAAAACTGCCCGTGCTTCCATTCGTCACTGCTGCTGCGACACCTTGCAGTTGCTCCAACTTCGGACTGGCGACGAACAGATTCGATTGAATCCAAACGTAAAGCGTCTCGTGCTTGTCGTCAGTGCCGGGCGCTGTTGCTGTGGCCGGGTCTTCAACAAACACGATCTCCGGTCTGCCCTTCCTGTCGCCAGCGTACTTGGCGATCTCCTGCTCGAGGAACTGGCGGAAGCCTTGCGAGTTCTTCAGCTCAGCAAGTACCAACGGCTCACCCGGGCGACCCTGATCGTTCATCGAAACGGAGACTGCAATCTCATCGCCCAAATAGGAACCAAACTGGCGGATTGTTTCGACCACCTGGTCCATGTTCTGCGCTCTGCCGGACTGTTCTTTTTCCCACCACTGGCGCAACGCAGCGTTCTGGCTCATCTTTTCCTGAATCACGCGATGCGATTCAACGATAGAATCCGCAAGATTCGGCAGAGCCGCATAGACCACCGTGTTCTCGGGCATCAGGTCGAGCAAATGGGTCGAATTACGAACACCCGGTTGCTGAACCTTCGCCAACGCACTGTTGATCGAAGCCAGACCACTCAACACCGCCGCGTACTTGTTCGCATTCCGGCTCCACGAGACTTCATCTTTAACCGGAATCGTCGCGATTGCCGGGTTAGTAGTAGCCTGTTCACCGGGTTTGATTACACGATCGCTACCCGCGTGATTGAGGTTTACCTGACCTTCGATCACCGAGACTCTCGAACCCTTGGTACCGTTGTTCACTGAGAACACAGTTCCCGTAACTGAAACCAGCGAATCGCCACTCTCAACAAACAACTTGCCGTCTTTTTGCTTCGCGGCTTCTACGACGATGCTGCCGCGGTTGAGGTGAATCGTGGTTCCGTTTCCGGACTTCGTCAGATAGAGTTCGGATCGATCCTTCATCTCAATCAACGAACCATCGCTCAAACGGACAACAGCGCGACCGTCCTTTGCGGTGCGTACTTTCTCGCCCTGCTGGAGCTTCGTTCCCGCACTGACAGACGCTGTTTGCGTGTCGGCAACCTGGTAGACCTGACCTTCAGCTGCCTGCACAGTCGCGTCAAACTGGCCGTAGGGCCAGAATCTTTGCACAAATGGAATCGCCAGCAGCCCAAGACCGATAACCAGAGCGGCGGCGATGCCCCAACGCATAATCACCGGTTGGATTGTGTAACGAGATTTGCTCGCGGCCGGCTTGATTGTCATCGAGCGCCTTGAACGGGCTTCGTTCATCGCCTTGCGGCAGGGAATGCACTCGTGTGTATGGTCAACCAGCAACAGCGAACGTGCTTCGGATAGTTTGCCCGCGAGGTGCGCTGGAATCAGCGATTGATAGTCCGCACAACTTTCAATTCTTTCGACCGCCGGCAACTGGAATTCCGAAGCGTCACCAGCAGCGGAGACACGCGCCCAAACACGGTCGGCCGCTGCTGAGACGACTCCCGGATCCACCTTTTCATTTCGGATCTCGGCAGTAACTTTGTCGAGTATCTGTTCTTCCTTAGTGCTTTTCATGATGTTTCTCCAGATAGTGCCCAATCTCTTTTTTCATTTTGGTGCGCGCGCGATGGAGTACCACGCCGACCACTAACGGTGAAGTATTCAGAAGTGCTGCAATTTCCTTGTTATCAAAACCTTCGTAGTACCGGAGAACAAACATCTCGCCCGCGGTCTTTCCGAGGCGCCCTACCGCCTGCCGCACCAGTTTTTGGAGTTCCCGATCGGCGTGAACCGCCTCGGGACTCTTGTATGAACCCACAATTGAATCGATCTCGCTTTCGTCGAGTGCCACGACTTTAGAACGGGTGCGACTTCGCAGCAGATCGAGCGAAGCGTTAATGGCGGCGCGGGAAAGATAAGCCTCTGGATTTCCTGACCAATCGTAGTCATCCTGGCCTCTGACGAGACGCAGGAAGACGGTTTGGAGGACATCTTCCGCGTCCGCGGCGCTGCCCGTGATCCGCTGTGCCGTCCGAAAAACTCGGCCGTGGTGTGCCTGGAAAAGTGTTTCCAGCTCGCTGGCGGGTTCGTTTTCCACTAATCGCAAGGGTTTAAGTGCTGCCTGCAAGGGTGTTCTCCTTCGTCTACAACTGATAGACGAGGAGGTTCAGGGTTTATTAACACCCTCTACAGTTTTTTGGAAGCTTAATGGTGAAACGACGCTTAGATGAAGCTATTTTGGCGCATTTGTTTGAGAGGACGCGCCAAAAGCCTCGTTAGCGTCTGATTCTTCGGATCGACTAGAAAGCTAGCATTCTCCAGTGTGATTACGCCGAGGATCGGCTCCGCGCCATCAGGGCCGAAGATAATGTCAGTCCAAGTGACCTCGCCCATAAATGAGACTTGGGCAATGCCATGCTCATATTCTTGAACCTCGCCGTTCGCCAATTCATAGATTCTTTTGCCAACGGGTTGGATTCCGACTTTTCTGAGTTCCGAT
>DATNFX010000256.1:0-5444 GCA_035606195.1 Pyrinomonadaceae bacterium | reverse complement strand
TGCGGGTTAGGACTGTCGCCGAGTCCGCCTTCATCCTGGCCTACGGTGATCAATTGTTTCGTGTTGCCGTTGCTGCGGATGGCCGGCGTCACCTGGCGAACCCAGCGAATGAACATGTCCTGCGCGAAGAGTCGATAGTCGAGTGTCTTGAGCGGCAGCCGATCGTCGATGAGGTTGACGCTCTCGAAGTCCTGCAATTTGGGGAGGTCCAAAGATGCATCACTGCTGCGCCAAACTTCCTGAAGTTTACTGAGACGCTCTTCATCATTGGCGGCTGGGTAACGATCCTGCAGCCACTGTTTCCACGCGGCCTGTTCGTGGGCGTCGTAATTTGGCCGGCAGTTCCAGAGATATTTCGGCGAGCAGAACGACGGTTCGTTGATGAAGTCCCAGAGGACGTCGTCAACACGGCGGCAACGTTCCGTGAATGCTGAGATGAACTGTTGTTGTGCTTTTACTGAACGCGGATCGAGATACGCATTCTCGCCGCCCCACGTTTCAGGCAGGAACGCGAAGAACGTGAAGATTACCGGAATGTCGTACTTGTGCGCCGTTAGCAGAAACGCATCAAACGCGCGCAACACTGCCTCGTCGACCTTGCCGGGCTCGGACATGTATTTCTTCCAGCCGGTCCAGATTCCAGTGCGCACGAGGTTCACGCCGGCTTCTTTCATCGCGCGAAAATCGTTGTCCCATACGAGTGGATTGGGCTCGAAGAGATAACGGCGATGTTTGTCAGACGACATGTAAGTCGTGCCGGTGACTGGAAAGACGCGGCCGTCACGATAGAAGAAATGTTTGTCGACGGTCAGCGCTTTGCCGCGTGCGAGGAGTTCTTCGTCGTAGATCCAGAAGCCGTTGGTGTGCGTTAGTGAGTTGAAATTTGAGTGTGCCTCAATCTTGTAAAAGCCAGGGGTGAGTTTTGCGGCGTCGGGGAGTTTCGCCGAACCTGTAGCCTTCGATTTTTCTACATTCAGCAACAAAGTCAGATGGGAAACTATCACGTCCGTCTTGTCACGTACGAGGATGGTGCATTCAGTCTTCGTCTTGCGCTTTTCCAAGTCACCTTTCGGGTACAGCAGTTCAACTGAAAAGGATGGAATCTCGCCAGGTTTGTAAGACGCGAAATCTGTTTTTACTTCAAAGCGGCTTGCGCCCTGTGCTGCGATTGTCGCAAGCAGGCTGATTGATCCGTCCCCGATGGTCCCGTTGAAGTTAGCAAACACCCAACGGCCGCCGGCAAAATCGCCAAGCAAGCGATCGACTTGAATCATCGGCGCCCCCACAGGTCGACCATCACTGTTGACTATCGACGCCAGCGACTTAACAACTCCCTCATGAGGACCATCGCTGCCGGCCTCGTCGGGTTCGTTGTTTGTCGAACTCAGACGCACGTACAACTCGAAAACTTTCTCAGCTTTGAAGCCGCTCACAAACATCGACTCGCCGGCCTTGTACGCGGAGGTGTCGACAGCAAAGGAATGAGTGATGCCGAGCCGTTTGTGGAAAGTGGTTTGAGCGGGCTCGAGTAGCCATCTCGAACCGTCGCGCACTACGGGCCTCGAGAGCGGGACGCCGCCGATATTCAGCCAGTTTCCACCAGCACGCAGATACTTCAACAGCGCATTCCAGATGCTTTTCGGAAAAGCGGAACCGTAAGGTGTGACCAGCAGATCGAAACGCGCGACGTCCAGTTGTGCAATTAGATCTCGTTCGCCGAGGAAATCAACTTTGAAGTTGTCGAGCGCCGCTTGCAGACTCTCGCGAGAGATATCGCCACAGCCCTCGTAAGCACGAAAGTCAGGCTCCCATAAAACGGCCACTGACCGCTTTTGAGGTTGAGCGCCGAGAATGACTTGCGGAAGTGCCGTCGCGACTGCGGCACCGCCAATGGTCTTGAGAAATCTTCGTCTGGGAAGATTAGCCACGAAATGATTTACACTAAGAAATCGTGTCGAACTCGACAACAAACGAAAAGCGCTGGTTTGAGTTTCTTAGTCTATCATTGTTGCTCGGCCTTGCGACGGCCATTGCGACACTGATTTTTTTCGGCTGGCTCGCGGACGAAGTGCTCGAGGGCGAAACGCGACACTTTGACGAAGTCACACGCGCTGCCATCCACCAGCTTGCGTCGCCCACGCTGACGATCGTCATGCGTGGGTTTTCTTTCGTGGGCTCGACAATCGCGCTGACTATCGGGACGATCATCGTCGTCGTTCGGTTTGCGATGAAGAAGTGGGGTCGCGAGGCGAAACTCTTCGCGATCACGATGATTGGCGCTGGTCTGCTGAATATAACTCTGAAACTCGCCTTTAAACGCGCGCGACCGGAGCCGTTCTTCAACCTGTCGCTCCCGGAAACTTACAGTTTTCCCAGTGGCCACTCACTCACAAGCGCCGTCTTTTTCGGCGCGCTCGCTGCCATACTCACGGCGCGCATCCAGTCCAAGCGGGTTCGTGCGGCGATATGGATCGTGTCGACGTTGATGTTTTTAACGATCGGTTTTTCGCGCATCTACCTGGGCGTGCATCACACGACGGACGTGATTGCGGGATTCGCGGCAGCGTTGATTTGGATCCTGGTGGTGAGGTTTGTCGAAATGCAGTTGAAAAGAGCCATCCACAGATTACGCAGATAAAGCTTAATCCGTGTAATCTGTGGATAACTTCATCTCAACCGCGAGGCCGCCACCGCTAGCATTAGCAGCCGCTACCGATCCACCATGCATTCGTACGGCGCGTTCCGTTATCGCCAGGCCGAGTCCGGTGCCGCCGCCGCTCTGTCGATCGCGCGCGTCCTCGGTGCGATAGAACGGGCGAAAGATTTTCTCGAGCGATTCTGCCGGAACACCCTTGCCATGGTCACGCACGCTAATCACAGCGTTGCCGTTCTGCCTGCGGAGAGCAACTTCGACCGCCGTTCCCTCGGGCGTGTAACGAACCGCATTGCGTACGACATTCTCGACCGCGCTGCGCAGCAGTTCGTCAATACCTTTTATCGAGCAGCGCTCACTCGAAACAACCTGCACCGAACGGTTGATACTGCGCGCTTCGAAGTCGGCATCGTCAGCGACTTCCTTCACGAGGGCCGCCAGATCGACGTCCGTGCGTTTACGGCCATCAGTGCCGCTTTCGAGACGCGTCAGAGTCAGCAACTGGCTAATCATCTCGTTGAGATTGTCTGACTCACGCTCAATACGATCGAGCGCGCCATTCGCTTCGGGACCAGACCGTTGCCGTGCGAGGCCAAGCGCGACGCCGAGACGCGCGAGCGGCGATCGCAACTCATGCGAGATGTCGCCGAGCAAACGTTGCTGAGCCCTCACCATCGACTCCAAACGCTCAGCCATCGAGTTGAAGTCCTGGCCCAACTGCCCGACTTCGTCGCGACGCTTAGTCAGCTTCGTGGAGACACGAGCGCCGAGATTTCCTTCAGCCAGTTCGTTGGTCGTCGTGCGGAGTTTCAGCAGCGGTGTCGTCAGATAACGTGCCAGCCAGTAACAAAAGATGCCGCCGATAACGAGCACCACGAGCAGTCGCATTCCCAGGGATTGAAAACTCGGTTGGAATGGAGGTCGTGGAATGTGAGCGAGATAAATGTATCGCTGGCCCTTCGCGCTCGTGACGGGCCGAGCGACGAGGGTATTTTCAACGGCGAAGTTGAATTCGATATCACGACTCTCCGCCGCCTTCGTGATCAGTTCCGAGGCGCCTTGCGGCACCGCGCGACCGGAAAGTTCCTTCCCACTCTCGTCGAAGAACGTTGCGCCAACACCCGAAGATTTTTCTGTCGCCTGAAGGCTGGCACTCAACGCCTGTGGTCCCGATTGCTCGTAAACCTCAGCAGCCTTCTGTGCATTTGGTCCAGTCTGCGCGAGATCGCGCCACGATCTCCTCGTCGGCGTCGGACGCGTAAGAGCAAACGCCGCAAACAGCACGACGTTGATGATGATCATCGCGAGCCAGAACCAGATGAAGATCTTCAGATATAAGTTGCGAAACGGGTTCATACTTTTAGCCACAAAGAAGGGCCACAAAAAGCACAAAAGGCATAGAAGGCACAAAAAGAAATCGAGCAGCTCTTTTTTGTGCTTTATGTGCCTTTTGTGCTTTTTGTGGCTTCATTCTCTTTCAGACGTGGCTCCGTAAATGTACCCCACGCCACGGATGGTCTTGATTCGCTCGAGACCGTTCAGTTGGTGGCCCAACTTCTTGCGCAGGTTACTGACGTGCATGTCGATGCTGCGATCGAAGGGCGATAGTTCGCGGCCCAAAACTTCCTTAACCAGATCTTCCCGCTTGATTATTTGACCCGCATTGCGCAGCAGAATTTCGAGCAGGTCGTATTCGACTCCGGTGAGTTCAACTACTTCCCCGGAGCGACGGACATTTCGCGTGTTGCTGTCCATTTCGATGTCGCCGACTCGGATAGTTTCACGCGCGGAAGTAGTTGACTCAACGGGCTGGGCGCGCCGCAAAACGGCACGAATTCGAGCAACCAGCTCGCGAGGGTTAAATGGCTTTGGAAGATAATCGTCGGCGCCGATTTCCAGACCAACGATACGGTCCACATCGTCGCCCCTGGCCGTCAACATCAAAACAGGAATACGAGAACGCGCTCTGATACGCCGCAGCACGTCGAATCCGTTCGTGCCCGGCAACATCACGTCGAGCACAACCAGATCGTGTTCCTCCGAAAGGGCACGATCGATGCCGCGTTCGCCGTTGTGAATCGCCTCAACCGTGTAACCCTCCGGTTCAAGATACTCACCGACTAGCTCACACAGGCCGACATCGTCATCAATTACGAGGACGTGTTCCATTGGTTGCTTCTCGGCAAGATTGAATGACATATGACGGACTAAGGCAAGGGCCTCTGTGCACAGAGAGAAATCCTACATGAATCGCCCTGTTTCGTGCGTAAAGAAGTGTCAATCGCAAACTCCGTCGAACTGACAAAACTTTACAATCCGTTGACAGACTCTTTACGACCCTTTTCGATACAATTCGCGGTCAGTTTGCGGCGTAACGCACTCTATCCACGCCAAATTAGCTATCGCGTTCGAAGGAGCTTCGGAATGAAGAAAATCGTGTTGTTAGTTGCCATTTGCGCAAGCATCCCTGGACTTGCGCTGGGCCAGCAACGCCCTGGATCGTTGCGTGGACAGGTGCTGGATGAGTTGGGCGGCGCAATCGTCGGTGCGAGTGTGACGGCGATTGACGGTAAAGGCGTCGAGAAGTCGGTGGTTACGAACGATGCCGGCTCTTACACAATCAACGGCCTCGCTCCCGGCAAGTACACAATCCGTGCAATCAATGCGGGCTTTGCCATGTCCGAGACTCCTGACGTCGAAGTCACTGCCGGCAAAGCAGCGCAGTTCGACATCACATTGAAAGTCGCGATCGAAGAGCAGAAAGTAACTGTCAACAGTGACACGCGCGAGG
>DATNFX010000255.1:0-20090 GCA_035606195.1 Pyrinomonadaceae bacterium | reverse complement strand
TGCCGTTCTGACCTTTGCCGAGTGTTCCTATATCGAGACGGCCGAGCCGAGTCCGTCGCATCAGTTCCGGCATGCAGTTGATAACGACTACTGCGTCGTAATGAGTGTGTTTCTCCAGCGCAGTGACGAGACGCGTCGCATTCTCGCCATCCATTACGTGAATGACAAAAACAATATTCGCTTCACTGAGATCGTTTTCAAAATCCTCCCACTCGCGATCACTAAGCGGCGATCCAAAATTGTACGCCGCCACACGCAGCCCGAGATGGTGCACACGATTGATCTCGCGCTCCGCGTTTTTGAGCGGCGCCAAAAGACTCGAACCAACGTAGAGGATTGTGATCTTCATTTAACGCGGATTTCACAGATAAAATCCGGATTCAACCCGTTTTATCCGTGGCTAAACGACTCCCTCCAATTGGTCCTCAAGGGTACGACTGATGTCTCGTAATTTCTCCAAGACCGTTTCATCAACATCCCAATACCCGCGTCCATTCGCCTCCAACAACCGCTGCGCGAGCGCATGTGCCGAGTGCGGATTCAAGTCGCGCAGCCGCTCGAGCATCGTCTCATCAAACAGAAACGTGTTCGCCACTTCCGAGTAGATCCAATCGTCAACCGCATCGGCAGTCGCACTCCATCCGAAAGTATTCGACACGTGATTCTCGATCTCCGCGACGCCTCGGAACCCGTGCTTCAACATTCCCTCATACCACTTCGGATTTAGTGTCTTCGCTCGCGTCTCCAACCGCACTGTCTCTTCCAGCGATCGAATCTTCACTTCACGCGACAAACTGTCAGACAAGTAGATCGCCGGCTTTGCCTTCGCACGCTTCTCAACTGCTTTCGACACGCCGCCAAGATATTCAAAATAGTGATCCACATCCGTCAGCCCGATCTCGAACGTGTCAATGTTCTGGTACGTCGCCTCAACGCGAGAAAGCGCACGGTCCATCGCGACCCGTGCTTCCCTACCCTCAAATCCACGTCCTTTCGAATCTCGGCCGTACGCGAAACACTTGCGCGTAACAAACAGATCTCCGAGCGTGTCTTCGCGTTCCCACTGCGAATCCATGACCATGAAATTTACATTCGTGCCGTAGTTGCCTGGCGCATTCGAAAACACACGAACCGCCGCGTCATCGAGGTCGCAGGCGTCCTGTTCGATTTGTTCCACGACGTGCTTCCGAACGTAATTGAGATCGAGTGGTTCATCGAGTTGAGCAACTAAACGAACTGCTTTATCGAGCAGTTGGACCGTCGGACTAAACAGGTCGCGAAAGATTCCCGACACCGTCATAACGACATCGATTCGCGGTCGCCCCAGTTCACTCAAAGGAATAACTTCGACACTCGTCGTCCTATTGAGTGCATCGCGAAGCGGACGTGTGCCGAGCAGCCAGAGCGCCTGTGCCACGCCTTCGCCCTGAGTCTTAATGTTGTCGAGCCCCCACAGCACGAGCGCCATCGCTTCGGGATAACGTCCATTCTCCTGCTTGTAACGTTCAAGCAAACTGTTTGCGACACCTTCACTCCGCGCAAAGGCGACGGCGGATGGAACACCATACGGATTGAGCGCGTGAGTATTTCTGCCTGTGGGAAGAATGTCAGGGTTCTGAATGATATCGGCGCCTGGTCCGGGTTCGATGAACTCGCCACGCAGCGCGCGCATCAACGAATCAATCTCGTTGTTGGTTTGGAGTTTCGCGGTTACTGATTCGAGCAGAGCAAAAATGGGTCGTGTCGCTTCGGCGTCCAGTCCTTTGGTTTGCAGGAAAGCGATCGCGGCGTCTGTTCCACGATCAACGAATGTTCGCACAGCTTCGTCGACGAGATCTTCGGGAAGCGCGCGGGTCCCCGCTTCCGGTCGATCGAACGAAGCGATCATTTTCAGCAGATCCGTTTTCTCACCGGCGGACGAGGCACGGCCAAAGACGTGCAGACCCGTCGGGATCAATCGCTGTTCGATTTCCAGCAATTGCTCGTACAGTGCGAACACCTTCGCGTCGTTGTTAGCCACGGATTTCACGGATTGGCTGGAGCGATCTTCACGAATCCCGCGCGCAGGATCCCTGCTAGCCGTCGAGTTTCTTCAGCGGATTCAAATTCCTTCTGTGTGTCTACAACGACGACACGAGCTTTTGTTCTTGTGAGCGCCACTGTGAGCTCTCGAAGCTCTGATTCGATCTTTACCTGCCGGTACGCGCGCAGATTAAGACCACCACGTCTGAGTGGAACATTTGAACGGCCGTCGGTGAACAACAGGACAACTGATTCACCGAATTTGCTTCCCACGAGCTCGAGTAACTCGATTGTAGTTACAAGCCCCAAACCGAGTGGAGTACTGCCGCCCATACGCAGCGAGTCGAGCACACGGCGCGCACGAAGAATACTTCGCGACGGAGGCAGGTCAACATTCGCAGTTGTGCCATGAAAGGAAACGATCGCAACACTGTCGCGATTCAGATACGACCTGCGGAGCAACTTGAGAATCGTGCTCTTCGCGCGTGCGATACGATTGGCAGCCATACTTCCCGATGCATCAATCGCAAATATAAACAATCTGCCCTGCTTGTGCTTTAGCTGCTTATAGCGCAACGCCTCACGCAACGATGCATCCATTCCGACGAGCGCGCGCAGCGTTGCATCGATCGCGATTCGAGCACCCGGGCTTTTGAAGGCTACTGCCCGCGTGTATCGCCCGCGGCGTTGGGCCAGCGCAGCTTTTGCTCCGCTTGCGCGCCGGCTTTCCGAGCGCGATTTCTGTCCGCGGTCGGTGTTCATTTGTTTATCCAGTAACAGTTCGCCGGATTTCTTTTCCACTGCCGGTGGCGATAAGACATCAGTTTCATTTGGTCGTGAACTGCTTCCCGAGGCTGACCGGCGTTGTCGAGGTGCGTCTTTGTTTGCCTTGCCCGGACGATCGAGATCCTGGGTATCGCCACTACTGTTGCCGCTTGATCGTTGCGGTGGGGCCGTGTTGGGAAAAACTTCGTCGACTGCCTGCTGAACCTGTTCGCTTGTCGCCGTCTCATCGAGTGCATCGCGACGCAACCGGTGTCGCAACGCCATCGCCGAAACCCGTTTCACGTGGGTCTCGGCGACGGTCTTTCGTCCTTCGAACGCAGCGAGGGCACGTGCCGCTCGCATGATCGTTAGTTCACCGCGATGACCGTCGACTTTCAGATCCGCGCAGAGCTGCGCGATCTTCTCGAGCACAATGCGATCGACAGTCGTCCGCGACAGGTTTGCGCGAGCGCGCGTGATTCGTTTTCGCAGTTGCTCCTGGTCGGCAGCGTAGGATTTACAGAACGCGTCGCGATCGCGATCGTAACTTTCACGACGCTCGACAATGTCGACTCGATTCTGCAGGTAGTTTTCGGTGATGACTTCAGCGTGCAATCCGAAGCGATCGAGCAGCTGCGGTCTGAGCTCACCTTCTTCCGGATTCCCTGATCCGATCAAAACAAAACTCGCTGGATGCTCGACCGACACCCCCTCGCGTTCGACCTTGTTTATTCCCGTGACCGCAACGTCCAGTAACAAATCCACCAGGTGATCTTCGAGCAGGTTCACTTCGTCTATATAAAGAAAGCCTCGGTTCGCACGCGCCAACAGCCCGGGATCGAAAACCTTTCGCCCCGCCGTGAGCGCGCGCTCGATATTGATCGTTCCACAAACACGATCTTCAGTGGCTCCCAAAGGAAGCTCGACGACCGGCACCGCAGTCTGTTTTGTAGTGATCTCACTTCTCTGCCGGCACTCGTCACACAAGTCCTCCGGATCACAGTGATAAGGACATTCCGCGACCACCGTAATCTGTGGCAACAGATCCGACAGTGCTCGAACAGCCGTCGACTTCCCCGTGCCACGATGGCCCATGATCAAGATACCGCCGATTAACGGATCGACGACGTTCAGCAGCAACGCCAGCTTCATTTCTTCCTGCCCGACAATCGCCGTAAACGGATAATTTTTTTGCTTCACTTTGTTCACTGACCCAACAGATTACCTGATCTGAGTAATCTCTGTAATCTGCAGATACAATTTTCTTGACATTGCCTTCAAACGAGCATAGAGTGCCGCGCAACTCCCGACTTACAAAGCAGTCACGCCCAGCTAATTCGATTTACTTATTCGAGCAGGGTCCGCGCCTCTGCCCTCTCTCTCACAACTAGGGCTAGTTCCTTGGTTACTTCTTACGTGAGGGGACTCTTTAACTCTGGTCGTACCCCCCTGAAGACTTGAGCTGCCTCTGTAGTCCAAGTCAAGCAGGGTTAGAAAAACCTTAAGCAAAACTGTGCAGTTAACCGACGGGTGAACTGTAGGTTTTGTCTCGCAACCCGTTTGTAAGCTCCTAGGAGGTCAAAAGTTAAATGAGGAAAGTTCTACCTATCCTAACTCTAGTCTTGTTCGCGGTCGCGCTCTTCTTACCCCTGAGCGAACCCCAAGTTGTCGAAAGTCAGGCTGCTACCGAGGCACCGACTACCGACATGGACGCCAAGACCGATGACCTTTTCAATGGTTTCGGCGTTAAGGGGACCCCGATCGACGAATGCGGAACCCCAGCTGTCGCGCCCACCGCGCGCGGGAACGGCAGGTTTGAAGACAACAAATTCATCTTCTCGGAACGCGAGACTATCGAAGATGGTCTTGGACCAACGTACAACGACGTCGGCTGTGTGGAATGCCACCAGTCAGTCGACGTTGGTGCATTCAGCCAGGCCATGGAATTCAGAGCCGGCCACATTACAAACGGTGCGTTCGTCGATGCACCAGGCGGCCAACTGATTCACGCTCGCGGGACGGATTCCGATGTCGTGGAACACATCTCCACGGCGGAAACTGTTAAGACTTTCCGCGTAACCACCAGCACGATCGGTGATGGTTTTGTGGAAGCGATTGCAAACCAAACGCTTTCGGACAACGTCGCGGCACAGCCACTGGCTCAGCGTGGAACTCTCACGCAGGTTCCGGTGACGGAAGCGAACAACACGCTGCGCTTCGGCCGGTTCGGTTGGAAGGCCCAACAGGCCAGTCTGCTTTCATTCGCAGGTGACGCCTATTTGAATGAAATGGGTATCACCAACCCGTTTGATGGCTTCGGTGGTCGCAGTTCTTCTGCCGCTGATGCGGGAACTCACGAGAACCCGGCCAGCACTGCTGAAGGCGTGATCAACGTAACGTTCCCATCACCTTTCGATCCGGTTGCGGATCCTGAGGACGATGGTGACGACGTGTTGGCGTTCGCCGACTTCATGGCAGCAACACGCGCACCTGGCCGCCAGAACCCGATTCCGGCAGCCGCGACGCGTGGCGATTCGCTGTTCAATGCGGTTGGTTGCAATGTTTGCCACACGCGCACGTTCACGACTGCAGCTCCTGGAACGCTCATCAATGGCGGAGCATTCGCAGTGCCGGCAGCACTGGGCAACAAGATCATTCACCCGTTCAGCGATTTTGCGTTACACAACATCGGCACAGGTGATGGTATTGTTCAAAACGCCGGACAAAGCTCGGCAAATCAGATGCGAACGGCGCCGCTATGGGGCATTCGCGCACGCAACAGGCTCATGCATGAGGGCCTGAACGTGACGATATTCGACGCGATCCAACTGCACGCCGGCCAGGCAACGACAGCCCGAAATAACTTCAATGCCTTGACCGCCGCGCAGCGGAACGATCTCATTGCTTTCGTGTTGTCGTTATGATCTTCATTCGGCAGCCGAACTGACGAGGCACTATCCCGAAGCTCGCCGAAGAATCCATCGGCGGGCTTCGGTTTCCTTCAAGAGCTCCGCTAGGAGCCTAATGTTTATAGTCTTAGTTTGAATGGGAGTCGCGCTCCAGCGGAGCGCCATGTCCCATCGAAACATCTCGCACCTACGGAGCGAGCAAGGTGTGTGAGGCGGTTGGCTATAAACATCCTGCTCCTCCGGAGCAGAGCTTAAACTTCCGACATACTTCAATTTGTTAAGGGGATATGATGATGAGGTGCTCGGTTTGTTTGTTTGCAGTTTTGTTAGTGATTCTCTCAGCGTGTTCAGGATCAAAACGTCACGTGGCGGAACAGACGCCGCCCGTTTATCAACCATCTCCTGAGTCAACTCCAGTGCGAGTGGCGGCTCCGGCCGCGGCGAAACTATCGGAAGTTCAGGAAGCTGTCAGGAGAGTTTTCAAGGATGCTGCAGTCGTCGACACAGATTACAATCCGAATTATCTCGCGGGTGATTTCAACGGCGACGGTTCGCAGGACATCGCGGTGATTCTGAAACCTGCGAAGCTCGATCTGATGAATCAGGAGCTGCCGCCGTGGCTCGTACGCGAACCGCGCGCGAGACGCGACCCGCACCTGAAACTCAAAATCGAAAAGGACGAGACGTTACTTGCAGTGATCCACGGTTACGGCACGAACGACTGGCGCGATCCCGACGCGACGCAAACCTTCGTACTGAAGAACGTCGTCGGTAACGATCTGAAAGTTCACACTGGCGAGGAATTTGTGAGTGCAAACACCGGCAGAAAGTTACCACGGCCGCAGGGTGATCTGATCGGAGAGACTGTCCAGGGCTCGTCCGGCTATATTTACTATGCGTCAGCCACTTATTCATGGTACGACCCCAAAACCTATACGGGCACCGAAGCGCCTCCCGGCGTATTTCATAAACCACGCGCGATGAAATAGGTCACAAGGAGAAACGGAAATGAGCATCGTGAAATACGCGAAATACGCAAAATACTGGATCGTCGCACTTGCCGTCGTCGGCCTCGCTGCGATTGCTGCTCAAGCGCAGGCCGATCCAGCCGTCCAGATGATTACGGCCGAAGAGCTGAAGACAAAATTTACCGACAATCAGCCGATCACGATCATCGACGTACGCAGCTCCAACGGTTATGCAAACAGCAACAAGACGGTGAAAGGCGCGCTTCACTTCAAGCTTCGAAAACTAAAGTCGCGTCTCACCTTTCCTCCGTTCAAAGATCTTCCGAAAGATCGAGAGATCATCACCTACTGCGCCTGCCCAAACGATGAGTCGAGTATTGCCGCTGCGCAGATCCTGCAAGCCAGCGGCTTCAAACGCGTGCGAGTGCTACAAGGCGGGTGGCAGGGATGGTTGAAAGTTAATGGCCCGGTCGAACCACGCGCGAAGACCTGAAGGAATTGTCAATTGCCGATTGCCAATTGCCAATTTGTCGTTTTATTAAATCGGCAATTGGCAATCGGCAATTGGCAATGTCACAATGACTCCGGAGGGCGATAAAACATATTAGCGGTCAGTAAGCTCGGGTGCGTGCGCGGAGATCGCAGGCTTTTTAGCGGACTCGACTTTTCCGTGTCTCAGGGAACTTTCGTCCAGCTTACGGGACCAAATGGAAGCGGCAAAACGAGTCTGTTACGCATACTGTGCGGGCTTCTCCCTCCGGCTGAAGGACAGGTGACGTGGGACGGTGCGAATATTCGCTCACTCGCTGAGGAATATGTCGCCGTCGTGACTTACTTAGGTCATCGACATGGAATAAAAGACGAACTGAGCGCGGTCGAGAATCTGCGAATCACAAATGCCTTGAATGGCGTTGAAGTAAGCAAGGAACGCGCTCGTGAAGCTCTTGGAAAGATGGGTTTGGCCGGTCGCGAGTCGCTTCCGGCACGAATGTTGTCAGAAGGCCAGCGTCGGAGAGTTACTCTGGCGCGCCTTCTTGTCTGCGACACAAAGCTCTGGTTGCTGGATGAGGTGTTGACCTCACTGGACAAGACGGCCGTCGCTCTCGTTAGATCTTTGATTGAAAACCACCTGAACGGCGGCGGCATCGCAATCGTTGCAACGCATCAGGAATTAGAGTTGACAGCAGGCCGCACCAAACGACTCGAACTCACAACGTGAACGCACCTTCGAGCTTATCGATGTTGCGCTGGCTCGTTTGGCGCGATCTAACGCTGGCGTGGCGTCGCCGCGCTGACATGTTGTCGACAGTTTTCTTCTTCGTGATTGTCGTCAGTCTGTTTCCACTCGGCATCGGCCCCGAGACGCAGTTGCTGAGAACGATCGCGCCCGGCGTGGTTTGGGTGGCAGCATTGCTGGCATCAATGCTTTCGCTTGGCAGATTGTTTGCGAACGACTACCAGGACGGCACGCTGGAACAGTTGTTACTGACGCCGCAGCCGCTCTTTCTCGTCGTACTGGGAAAGACGCTGGCACACTGGATTGTCGCGGAAGTGCCTTTGGTATTGATTGCACCGTTGGTGGGAGTGCAATTCGATTTGAGCAGAGAGACGTTGTGGATTCTCTTTGCGAGTTTACTCGTGGGCACTCCGATTTTGAGTTTGATTGGATCGGTTGGAGCAGCGTTGACGCTCGGGCTGCGTGGCGGCGGAGTTTTGATCTCGATTCTGGTGTTGCCGCTCTACATTCCGGCACTGATCTTCGGCGCCGGGGCTGTTGAAGCAAGCATCATGGGAACGAGCCCATCACCGCATCTTTCGCTGCTCGGAGCATTTGCGATCGTATCGCTGCTCTTTTCGCCCTGGGCCGCGGCGGCAGCGCTCAGGATTTCTTTGGAATAAAATCATTGCCCATTGCCAATTGCCGATTGCCGATTTGAAATGGCAGGTGGCAACCCAAACAAATTGGCAATTCGCAATCGGAAATTGGCAATCAATATGAATCTCTACAAATACGCATCGCCCGCAACCTTCTACCCGCTCGCAGGGAAAATGATTCCGTGGTTTGCGATACCGGCTGCGCTGCTCTTCGCCACCGGACTCTTTGTTGGTTTCTTCATAGCGCCACCGGACTTTCAGCAAGGCGAGGCTTACCGGATCATCTTCATTCACGTTCCCGCCGCGTGGATGGGAATGTTGCTTTACGTGTTGATGGCGATCTATGCCGGAGTCGGTTGGGCCTTCAACGCGCGCCTGTCGTCGATGATGGCGTCGTCGCTTGCTGTTACAGGCGCCATGTTCACAGCTATCTCACTCATCACCGGCGCATTTTGGGGCAAACCGACGTGGGGCACATGGTGGGTTTGGGACGCGCGCATGACGTCGACCCTGATCCTGATGTTCCTCTACATCGGTTTTATCTCGCTTCAGGCAGCGATCGACGATCCGCGACGCGCTGATCGCGCCGGCGCCGTGCTTGCGCTTGTCGGAGTCATCAACATTCCGATCATTTACTTCTCAGTACAGTGGTGGAACACGCTCCATCAGGGCGCCACTATCCGCATTCTTCAAAAACCAACTATCCGGGGGTCGATGCTCGCAGCACTGCTCATTATGCTCGCCGCCTGCTGGCTCTACTCTGTGGCCGTTGTGCTGATTCGCTTGCGATGCATTATCCTTGAGCGAGAGCAGAACACTTCTCGATTCGCTGAAGTAGGAGTCTAATGATGAACTGGCCAGATTTATCGATGGGCGGCTATGGCTTCTATATCTGGGGATCGTATCTCGTTTCCCTGGTTGCCATTGGTTGGGAAGTCGTCAGCTTGAAACAGAGAAAGAAAGCTATAACGCAGCAGCAACAACAATCATCTAATTCCGTTCCTGCCTCCGTTTTGAGAGGGAGTATCAATGAAACGACGTCATAAACGGATCGCCTTTATTTTTGTGGGACTCGCCTGCCTCGGCGTCGCAGCCTATCTGGTTGCAAATGCATTTCGTAACAACCTCGTCTTCTTTTTTAGTCCGACCCAGGTGGCCGCGAAAGAGGCGCCCGTCAATCGCACTTTTCGCATCGGCGGTTTAGTTCAGGAGGGCACACTCAAACGCGACAGCGATGGTTTGACAGTACGCTTTACCGTAACGGACACAGCTGCGAATGTTCCGGTGGTTTACAAAGGAATTCTTCCTGACCTGTTTAAGGAAGGCCGTGGTTGCGTGGCGCAGGGGAAAATCGGGGCCGATGGCGTGTTTCAGGCCGACCAGGTCTTAGCCAAGCACGACGAGAACTACATGCCTCCCGAAGCTGGACAGGCAATCGACAAAGCCAAATACGCGCGCGAAGCCGCGAAGAGTGTCGTCGATAATTAAAGCCATCGACAGATTACACAGATTGTATGATTCCTGAGATAGGTCAGTTTGCACTAATCATCGCCCTCCTGCTCGCCTTGACGCAGGCGACGTTGCCACTGATCGGGGCATCGGTGGGCAACCGAACATGGATCGCGCTCGCTGCACCCGCAGGGCAGGCGCAGTTTATCTTTGTGACGATCGCCTTCTGCTGTTTGGGCTATTCATTTATCACCAACGACTTCTCGGTTCTCAACGTCGCCACCAATTCGAATTCGCAACTGCCTCTGCATTATCGTCTCGCCGCAACCTGGGGCTCACACGAAGGCTCGCTGCTGCTGTGGACCTTCATGCTCGCGCTCTGGACGGTCGCCGTCTCACTCTTCAGTCGACACCTTCCGGAAGAAATGGTGGCGCGAGTGTTGAGTGTGATGGGAATAGTCAGCGTGGGCTTTCTGTTGTTCATGCTACTCACTTCAAACCCGTTCGCACGGCTGTCGCCGGTTCCGGTTGATGGGCGCGACTTGAACCCGCTGCTCCAGGATCCGGCAATGGTGGCGCATCCACCGATGCTATACATGGGCTATGTGGGATTCTCGGTAGCTTATGCATTTGCAATCGCAGCACTGATTGGTGGCCGGCTTGATGCGACGTGGGCACGCTGGTCGAGGCCCTGGACGACGATCGCGTGGATCTTTCTAACGTGCGGTATAGCGTTGGGAAGTTTTTGGGCGTACTACGAACTCGGTTGGGGCGGCTGGTGGTTCTGGGATCCGGTTGAAAACGCGTCGTTCATGCCGTGGCTGGTGGGCACGGCTCTGATTCACTCGCTCGCGGTCACGGAAAAACGCGGTAGCTTCAAGAGTTGGACGGTGCTGCTGGCGATTGCGGCTTTCTCGCTCAGCCTGCTGGGAACATTTCTGGTTCGTTCCGGGGTACTGACGTCAGTTCACGCCTTTGCGACGGATCCAAAACGCGGCATTTTCATTTTGGCGTTCCTGCTGGTCGTAATCGGCGGCTCGTTACTGCTCTATGCGCTGCGAGCCCATCAGGTTGGAATCGGAGGCAAGTTTGACGTCGTCTCGCGCGAATCGTTGTTACTCTCAAACAACGTACTGCTGACCGTCGCTGCTGCTTCTGTCCTGTTAGGGACTCTTTATCCGTTGATTGTCGATGCGGTTGGTGGCAGCAAACTCTCCGTTGGTCCACCATATTTCAATCTCGTGTTCGTGCCGCTCATGGCGCCCGCAGTGTTTTTGATGGGCATTGGACCACTCGCGCGTTGGAAGAAAGCGAGTCTACCTGATCTGGTGACAAGACTGCGCTGGGCGTTCGTGATTAGTGTCGTTACCGCCGTGACGCTGCCGTTTGTTTTGGGTCAATGGAAAGCGCTCGTTAGTTTGGGACTGATGCTGGCCTTCTGGATCGTCACTACGGTGGTTGTCAACATTTGGGAACGAGTACGAGTGACTTCCGGACAGCTCACCACGTTTCAAAAACTTCGCACACAGAGTCGCAGCTACTACGGAATGCAGGTAGCACATCTCGGCGTCGCCGTCTTCATTATCGGCGTGACGCTGGTGACTGGTTATCAATCCGAGCAGGACGTACGAATGCAGCGTGGCGATGTGGTAAAGGCCGGTGGTTACGATTTCCAGTTTGTAGGTGTTACTAACGTCAACGGTCCAAACTATATTGCCGGACGCGCCGAGATCGTCGTCAGTCGCAACGGTCAGGAGATTGAAAGACTGTATCCGGAGAAACGAAACTACACCGCAAGCGGCAACGTGATGACCGAGACCGCGATCGACAGCGGCATCTTTCGACACCTGTACATTTCGTTGGGCGAGCAAATCGGCGGCGGCGCGTGGAGCGTGCGCGTGTACTACAAACCGTTTGTCGGCTGGATCTGGGGCGGCGCGGTTTTGATGGCGCTCGGCGGTGGTCTCGCCCTCAGCGATCGACGATATGCACTGGCAGCGCGGAAAGAAAGAGAAGCTCGCGAGACAGTCAAAGCTGCGGAAGTTCCAAGCACCGTCGCCGCGTCCGGTGACTGAATCTGTGTAATCTGTGGATAAGTAATGCTTCGCTATCTAATCCCTTTAGTTTTATTTCTCGTTCTGGCCGTCTTTCTCGCGATCGGGCTTACTCGCGATCCGCACGAACTCAAGTCTGTCCTTATCAACAAACCCGGACCCGCATTCCGTCTGCCGCAACTCAAAGCCGCGGACAAGATGATCTCGAACGAAGACATGCGTGGAAAGGTCTGGTTGCTAAATGTTTGGGCTTCATGGTGCGTAGCGTGCCGGGAAGAACATCCCTGGCTGATCAAGTATGCGGAATCCGGAGTCGTACCGATTTACGGGCTTAATTATAAAGACAGGCGTGAAGACGCTCTCGCATGGCTCGAAGACTTAGGCGATCCTTACACGGTGAGCGCAGTCGATCTCGACGGGCGCGTTGCCATCGACTATGGCGTCTATGGAGCGCCTGAGACTTACGTCATCGATCAAAGTGGCATGATACGACTCAAGCATGTTGGCCCAATCACTCCCGACGTCTGGTCGAAAGAGATTCTGCCGGTGGTCCAGGAATTAAATCGTCAGGGAAAATGAACAAATTGAATGGAATGAACAAGTCAGGAAGGGTGGCTTGCCGCCGCGGTTGGAAGGGCGGGGGCAAGCCCCTCTTCCTGACTTGTTCTCTTGTGATGCTCATTTGCTTGTGTGCGCCCTTTGTGAACGCGCAGGTGCAGGAGGAAGAGGTTCCGAGCGACGATCCTGTGATCGAGGCGCGACTCGCAAACCTCTCGAAGGAGCTTCGTTGCCTCCAGTGTCAAAACCAAACCCTGGCTGATTCACCTGCGGGACTGGCTGCGGACCTGCGCCGTGAAATACGAGTGCAGATGAAAGCCGGTAAGAGCGACCAGGAGATTATCGCGTTTCTGACACAACGATACGGTGATTTCATCCTGTACAAACCTCGCGTGACGTACACCACTTACCTGCTGTGGTTTGGTCCTTTTATTTTATTGCTTGGTGGTTTGTACCTGCTCTTCCATTTCATCAAGCAGCGGCGCGATTCATTCGTGGAGAAGCCACTGAGCGCCGACGAACGTCGTCGCGCGGAAGAGTTGCTCGCCTCGATACCCGGAAAGGAGACCACGTGATTCTCTTCTGGGTCATTTGTGCAATTCTGATCCTGATCGCGTTGGCGTTTGTGCTGCCACCTGCACTTCAGCGCGCACAGGAAACAAATGTTACGACGAACGATGAAAGGCGCCAGGCAAACATCGCCGTCTATCGCGATCAACTTTCAGAGCTCGAGGCCGATCTGCGCAATGGACTCGTTGGTGAGGAACAGTACGCGCAGGATCGTGACGAGATCGAGCGGCGACTGCTTGAAGACACCGCAGGTGTAAGCTCGAAAAAGACTGCGGCCGCCCCTGCGAATGCGCGTACCACAGCCTATGTCCTCGGACTCGGGATCCCGTTCATCGCAATCATCTTTTATCTCCAGATTGGCCAGCCGGTTCTCATCGAGAATCCCAATGCAGTGATTTCATCACCGGCTGCAACTGCACCGGCGGAACCCGCGTCAGGACCGATGGAACGTTCTCCAGAGCAGATTGCAGCGAATGTAGAGAAGCTCGCGAAGAAGCTGGAGTCGAATCCGAATGATCGGCAGGGTTGGGTCATGCTGGCTCGATCCTACAGCTCGATGGAAAAGTTCAGCGAATCGGCTACTGCCTATGCCAAGGCCACAGAGTTGAATCCTAAGGACGCTGACTTGTGGGCCGAGTATGCTTTCGCCACCGCGATGGCCGGCGGCAGGAGTCTGGAAGGCAAGCCCATGGAGCTAATCAATCACGCTTTGCAGGTCGATCCTGATAACGCGAAGGCCTTACAACTTGCCGCCAGCGCTGCATTCGAGGCCAAAGACTACAAAAAAGCAATCGCCTACTGGCAACGTGTGCTGAAGAAAGTTCCGGCTGATTCCGAGGTGGGTAAGGCAATCACCGAGCGAATCAACGAAGCAAAGACGCTCTCCGGGAGTTGAGTAGCAAACAGATAAGTTATGACGAGAGAAAATCTTCTTTTCGCAATCATCGGAATTCTGCTGGGATTTATCGTGGGCTTTATGTTTGCCAGCTCCATGAGCCAGAAGCAGGCAATGCAACAGGCGACTGCAGGCTCGCAGGCGCTGCCCGCAGATCATCCGCCGGTGGGTGCACAGAACGCTCCGAATCCGGAAGCGATGCGACAGGAAGTCACCGCGTCGCTCGAAAAAGCGCGCAACGACCCAAAGAATTTCGACGCACAAATCAAAGCGGCCCAGCTCTACTATCAGATTCAACGCTACGATCAATCGATCGAGTACCTGCTCAAGGCGAATCAACTTAAGCCCACTGACTATCAAACTGTCGTCACGCTCGGGTTAGTAAACCTGGACGCAGGACATTACGACCAGGCGGAGAAATGGTATCGCGCGGCACTGAAGATGAAGTCTGACGACGTGATGGTGCTTGCCGGCCTCGCTGCCACAACTCTCGAAAAAGGCGACGCCAAAGCGGCGGAAGATGCGATCGCAAATCTCGAAAAGGTCGATCCGAATGCCGAGGATCTACCGAACTTCAAGAACAAGCTGGCGAGTTTGAAAGCAGGTAAATAGGGATGCGGCTAAGGCGCTTTGCCCAAATCCCGCCCCACGGTAGTGGGCGGATTCGTTCAAGTCCTTTCTATATACGGATCTCCTAAACCGATTGTAATCCCGCTCCACGGCAGTGGGCGGATACTTCAGGTCCTTACTATTTATCTTGTTCCATGAAAAGTGAGGACTTGAACGATCCGCCAACTCCCGTTGGCGGGATTCAGTTTTCGTAAGTGAGTGTTGATATAGAAAGGACTTGAACGAATCCGCCCACTGCCGTGGGCGGGATTTAGAATTCTGTAAAGCTTGCCTATGGCGAGATCGACATCCGCACGACGTTCATTAGCAATATCCGATCGATCTTTCCGTCCTTACCAACCACGACGACCTGACCATTCTCAACCGTCACACGTTTTACCGTACTCATCGATCGATTAATCAACGTTCCATCATTCGTCTCGATGACGAGGCGTGGCCCGATTTCAGGTTCGGGTTCGGCTGGAGGCTTTGGCTTCGGCTCTTCAACCTTTGCAGTCGGTGTTTCTCGAACCTTCGGCGCCGGCGCCGGACGTCGGACTATCGGTCTACGACCACGCGTGGTTCGAGTGGTGGCAGGTTTTTCAGCCGTAGTCTCTGAAGATTTTTCCGCCGTTTCCTTCGGCGTCTCGACCGGTTTTGCTTCGGGCGTCGGTTCTGGTGTGGGCTCAGGTGTCGGCGCAGCAGCCACTTCTGTTACTGGTGTAGGTTCGGGTTCGGGAAGTCTCGCGCCGACTGACGAAACGCGCTTGCCGGTCCTGCGACCTGGTTCCGTCGCAGCCGTCGAAGGCGTCTCTGCTTCCGTGATTTCAGGGCCACCGACTACGGGCTGAAACGAGCCGCCGAAAGACAATCGATACGTTCCCTCGTCATCATTCGGACTACGCGCTTCAACACGCAGAATGAGATCCTGTCGCTGGCGAAGATAGATGCTTTTTGTGACCGGGTTTGTGACCTCGGCGTAAAGCGTCAGCTTGAGAAGTGGCCGTAACGAACCGACTGTAAAGACGTCGACGTCGCCGTTGAGATTCTGGCTCTGAATCGTGATCAGCAGATCGCCGGGCACGCCCGTAAACGCATAGTAATGATCGGTTAGTCGTGAATCACCGAGATCGCGGGCGGCGATGTTGCCGCTCACCGTACTGCTGCGCACCGGCGATGGCGCGTTTGGATCGATCGACTGCGCTGACACTAAAGTCGCCGTCAAAAGAAGCAAACACGTTGCGAGAAACCTCACCATTTCGCGGCAAAGCATAACAGATCTGGGTTATCCTAGTCGCATGAAGTTAAGTCGTACCCTCGTTCTTTTCTGGTTGTTGTTTCTGCTCTCTTCCCTTCCCGCTTTTGCACAGTCGTGGACAGCAAAACTCGACAAAGACATTCGCTTCTACCAGCCGACAGAGATGGGCCTCGTCTTAGCCGGCACGGAAAAGTCGCTCTACGCCATCGACGCTTCGACAGGCGAAACTCTCTGGCGTCGCAAGGACACGTCGCTCGACGAAACCGATGTGGCGCCTGTTCCCGGCACAGATCTCGTCTTGTTGAGTCTTGAAAAAGGCGACAAAGCACGTGTCGAGGCTGTTGATGTTTTTACGGGCGACTCGATCTGGCGCAGCGACAAGATCAAAGGGGCGGTGATGCAGATCTCCGTCGATCCGACCTCGAACATGCTCGCAGTCGTACTCGTGAAAGACGCAAAGAATCGCGCGCGCGATGGTTTCAAACGTCATCCACTCTTGCACGTTTTGGATCTCGCCACTGGCGATGAGCTCTGGAAGTATGAAATCGGCGAAGTGGAAATGATGCCGGCGCGCTGGCCTGACGATGACGGCAAAGAGGTCGATTACACACTCGACAACTATTACCCGCCGGCATTTGTAGATGGCCGGCTTTATGTGTTCTACGAAGGTGTCACTTCATTCGACGCGCGAAGCGGCAAGGAACGTTTGCGTGAGAAGTACCGTGTCAATGAAGAAGGTCTCGCGCTCACCGAGGCTGAACCGATCTTCAGCAGAGATTTTATTTACGTCTCTGGGCGCGGTCACGTGAGAGCGATCTCACGACAGACCGGTGATACAAAGTGGGAAGCGAAAGATCTCGGTCTCACGCCGGAGATGTTTCTTTCCGGCAACACTCTCTTCGTACGAACTGGCGGACAATTCACGCGGCTGAAGGACGGCGAGACAGTTGAACGGGGCCCATACGGCGTGAGCGCGATCGATGTCAGCAATGGAAAGGTTCTCTGGCGTTATAAAGGTGCTGATAAAGGTATTACAAACCTTCTTTTTCCGAATCGAAATACGATCGCGGTTGCGGATCGTGACGATCTGATTCTGCTCGACGCGCTTAATGGCAAGAGAATCAGTCACGTCGCACACAAGATTGAGCGAGCTTCGTTTGGCTTGCTGAATGAGCGTGGCGACGTGGTGATTGGCGGACAGTCAGAGATTGTCGCATTCGATGCGGTGAGTGGACGCCAACTCTGGCGCGCAAAACACACGCCGCCAGGTCGCGGGATCTTTCGCACTATAGCAGCGATTGCGGCTCGCGCTGCATCACTCTATTTCCGTTTTAGTGGTCCGGCGATGACGATTCGATCGGCGTTTTCATTGCAGGGACTTGCGACATTGGCAACTCGGAATCGCCGGACACCATGGTTCCAAAAATATGGCATCGCTAAGCGGATCGATGCACCGCGACAGCTAGACCGTCTCTCGCGTTTTCTCTGGCATCGAGAACGACTCGCAGAACTGCGCGGCCAGTGGATGTATTTCTATACCGAACTCGATCATGGAAATGGTCTTGCGGGCGTGAATATCAACAACGGCAGAACCGATCGTGAAGTGCGGCTTTCAGATCTCGATGAACGCTTCGTAACGGACGAAGTGCTTGGAGTAATGTTCACTGCGTCAGGCAACAAGTTAATGAGCCACAGATTACACTGATTTTAAATCCGGATTTCGATCCGTGTTATCTGTGGCTAAATTCGTCTGAGGCGTAAGGCGTTCCCGATTACAGAGACAGAGCTAAAACTCATCGCGGCCGCCGCGATCATCGGGCTCAAGAGGAGTCCAAAGAAGGGATATAAAATACCTGCGGCGATCGGCACACCAAGCGAGTTGTAAATAAATGCGAAGAAGAGGTTCTGTTTGATGTTCCCCATCGTGGCGCGGCTTAGTGCGCGCGCGCGAACGATTCCGCGCAGATCACCTTTTACCAGCGTCACGTCAGCACTCTTCATGGCCACGTCAGTGCCGGTGCCCATCGCGATTCCCACGTGAGCGAGCGCGAGTGCCGGCGCATCGTTGATTCCGTCACCCGCCATCGCTACTACGCGGCCCGCCTCCTGAAACTTCTTCACCACATCAGCTTTCTGATCCGGCAAGACTTCCGCGACTACTTCATCGATTCCCAACTTGCGTGCAACAGCTTCGGCAGTCGTGCGGCTGTCGCCGGTGAGCATCACGATACGAATGCCCTCGGCGTGTAGTTGTTTGACTGCGTCGGGAGTCGTGGACCTTATTGGATCGGCGACACCTAACAAACCAACCGGCTTTTGGTCGACGATCACGAACATGATTGTCTGGCCATTGGCGCGTAAAGTTTCTGCCTTCGCCGTCAGCTCACCTGCGTCAAAGTTCTCGAGTAACGATCGATTGCCAACGGCGACGAGGTGACCATCAACGTCGCCCTTGACTCCTTTGCCGGTGATGGACTGGAAACGCTTTGCTTCAATCACATCGACACCACGATCACGTGCGCCCGCTACGATCGCCGACGCGAGTGGATGCTCGCTGCTCTTTTCCAGACTGGCGACCAGCCGTAAGAGCATCTGCTCATCGATCGATCCGTTTACAATTACGCTCTCCAGTCTCGGTTTGCCTTCAGTCAACGTGCCGGTTTTGTCTACGACAAGAGTATCGACCTTGCGCATGACTTCGATTGCTTCGGCGTTTCTGAAAAGCACACCGTTCTGCGCCGCCTTCCCGGTTGCGACCATGATCGACATCGGTGTCGCGAGCCCCAGCGCACACGGACACGCAATGATTAAAACTGCCACGGCGTTCACCAATCCATAGGCCATCCGCGGCTCCGGACCCCAGACACTCCACACGACGAACGTGAGTACCGCAACGATCACTACCGCGGGCACGAAATACCCCGAAACCACATCGGCCAATCGCTGTATCGGCGCACGACTCCTTTGCGCGTCAGCCACCATCTGAACAATCTGCGCCAGCAGCGTTTCGGAACCCACACGCTCGGCACGCATCACAAATGACCCCGTGCCGTTGATCGTGGCGCCTACCACTCGATCCCCGGAGTGTTTCTCCACTGGAATCGGTTCTCCCGTGATCATCGATTCATCCACCGCACTCGAGCCGTCGAGCACGACGCCATCAACTGGAACTCTTTCACCCGGACGAACACGCAAGCGATCACCAACGCTGACGTGCTCGAGGGGAATGTCTTCCTCCTGTCCGTTTTGGCTGATGCGACGCGCAGTCTTCGGAGCTAGTCCGAGCAGTTCCCGTATCGCCGTACCAGTCTGACTGCGCGCACGCAGCTCGAGAACCTGGCCCAACAGCACGAGCGTGACGATCACCGCAGCAGCTTCAAAATAGACCGGTACATTACCGTCAGCATGGCGAAACGAGTGCGGAAACACACCAGGCAGAACAACGGCAATCACACTGAACAGGTAACCGACCGCAACGCCGAGCCCGATCAGCGTGAACATATTCAAACTGCGATGCACAATGGATTCCCACGCACGCACAAAGAACGGCCAGCCACACCACAACACCACCGGCGTCGCGAGTATTAATTGCACCCATTGCAGCGTGCGCATCGATACCCATTGCTGCAGCGGCTGACCCGGGATCAAGTCACTCATTCCCAACGCGAATACCGGAATCGTCAGGACCACCGCGATCCAAAACCGCCGCGTCATGTCCACGAGCTCAGGGTTTTCTTCCTGATCGAGAGAAACCGTGAGGGGCTCGAGAGCCATGCCACAGATCGGACAACTACCCGGACCATCACGCACGATTTCCGGATGCATCGGGCAGGTATATTTCTGATCTCGTGCGACTGGCTTCGGTTGTCGGGTGATTCCGATCGGTGCCTGCGGAACCGGGTTCAGGAAGCTTTCGGGATTTTCACGGAAGCGATGCAGGCAATGCGTGCTGCAAAAGTAGTAAGTCTTACCTTGATACTCGAACGAGCCCGCCGCGTTATCGGGATCTACCTTCATTCCGCAGACCGGATCGACGGCAGCCGAAGCTGACGACGCCGGATGCATTCCGTGAGTTGGCGCGTGATTCATTTCCTTGCGTTCTTTCGTTTTGCCGAACTGCGTAGCTGATGTTGCATCGGATTCGTGTGCTCGACTTCA
>DATNFX010000254.1:0-10804 GCA_035606195.1 Pyrinomonadaceae bacterium | reverse complement strand
GACTCGGATGATTTGCCGGTCAGTTCATAGTCGAGATTCACATCGCCAATGTCGAAAGGAATGTGCTCTTCGGCGTGCCAACTGAACGACTCCTGCAACTCTTCCTGGCTCATCTGCGGCAACACGATGTTCTTGACGATGACTGAGTGGCCACTGACGCCGGCAGCCACACGTGTGGTCCGTATCTGGTGTTCGCTGAAGATGTGAGCGATGACGTTGGAGACGTTGTTGAGCTCCATGATCTGGCCGTCAACAACCGTGTCCGTCTGCAGGTTCTCGAACCCGAGATTGAGAAGCGAGAGACCGGCGCCCTTGCGGCCCAGTTCAACCGCTTTCACCGCACTCGAACCGATATCGAGACCGACGAGATTCTTTTTTCCGGAGGATTTTTTGAACATGGCTAGTTATTCCTCACAACAGCGATCCGCAATTTGTTCTGGTGGCGCAGGCGGGCACGAGCTTTTCGCGCGCGTGACAGTTGGCGTCTAAACATTTTTGAGGTCAGAGAATCAGTGGTTTGTTTCAAGGTTGCCGTCCGTTTACTTGTAGGGTTGTTGGACATGACACCAGTGGGCAAAGGTAGGGTCCCGGCGGGTGTCAACGGAAAACTACTGGAGAATTCTACGGCAGGAATGAAGCTCATTCGGAAACCCAGCCAAGTTGGCGCTTACCAACTTCTGTAGGCTTTGCGACCTCCGCTCACGCGAAGTGTGCCTTTATCGTGCTCCAAAAGATTTCGCGGGACTGACCGCTGTTGCACCAGGTGGGCACCCGGCAGACGGCAGCGTATCGCCGTCAACTGTGTGAGAGTACATTAACGGGCTAAACAATGTCAATCGCTATTTTTCTTCGTTTAACTCAAATTATTTCTTGAGTTAGGTAGAGAAATGGGACCAGATACGAGCCGAAATTGGAATTCATTCGACAGTATTCCAGTTTCTTATTCGGTGACTCTAAAGTGTTTTAGGTCTTTGACCTTCGCCGTTTTCGCGGGAATCCCGACCACGATGTGATGTGGATCGACATTGCGCGTGACCACCGCCCCGCTGCCTATTAGAGCCCCGTCGCCGATCTGTGAGCCGGCGAGGACGGTGGCGTGATAGGTAATGCGGACTCCGTTTCCGATGCGCGTCACCGGAGTGTCAACCTTGTGAATGTCGTAAATATCGTGGTTATGCGAATAGACGTTCGCGTAGTCGGAGATTGAGACGTTGTCGCCGATCTCGATGCCGCCGCGATCGTCGAGCAGGACGTGCCGGTGTACGACCACGTTGTTTCCAAACGACAGGTTGTAGCCGAAAGACCATTCGACGAAGTGCCAGCACTTGAAGTTCTCACCAACGCTCCGAAAGATCAGCGGCGCGAGCATACGGCGAAAACGATGGCCCAGCATTGAGTTTTGACCGAGCGGTGAACGATCGAACATCTGCCAGAGCCAGATCATAGGCTTGCGTTCGGCATAACGTTTCTGATCGATGTCGGTGTAGTACTCGGGCTCAGTGGCGATGTTGCGCGGGTCGAGCGAGTGAATTGCCGTGCGAGCAGCGAGGCTGAGGTTTTCTCGATCCGGTTGCGAAGCTCCGTAGTAGATCTCAAAGAGGGTATCGCGAACAACGTCGTTCGGATCTCGCTTTCCGTCTGTTAGTGACTTTTGTAACTCGCTCAGAAACGCGTCGTAGTCCTGCTCCGCCAGGGCCTGTGCAGACAATTCACGGTAGGTCATAGACTGGGGTACCAAGCGGGCAAAAGTAACATAGTGGATACTAAATAGTGAAGAACGTACTGTAGGGGCGGCCCTCCGTGGCCGCCCTCGGTTTAAATCGTGTTCGCCAAACTCTCACGCTGTGGCTCCTTGAATCCGTATTGCAAACCGAGGGCGGCCACGGAGGGCCGCCCCTACAGTAAGTTCTGCGGTTCGCTTTGCGCGTCCGAGTGAGAAACGCTACGATTCGCACCAATGAAGTTTTTGCGCCCCCTTGTCGCTCTCGCTTTACTCTTGATCCTGATCGTCGCCGTTTGCCTCTGGTGGAACACTCCATCGAGAGTCGACATGTCCAACTACGCCCCAGCCGACTCCCTCGTCTACGTGGAATTCAACAATCTCGAAGACGTCGCAAACGCCATTCAACACAGCGAGGCATGGCAGTCCGCGACAACCATCACTAAAACCAAACCCGCAGCGCAAAACCAATTGCTGCACGCTGCCGCACGCGCCGGAATCGGACCACTTCCAGCCGTACTCTTCGCCCGCGCACAGGTGGCACTCGTCGTAGTCGGTCTCAACACAAGCGAAGAAAGCGACACGCTCAAAGTGCGTCCTGAAGTCGCAATCATCGCCGAGACTCACACTTCGAGATGGCGCACTAAACCCGCCGCCGTCGAAGCCGTCAAGCAACTGGCAAACTTCGCCTACGGCGCGTCAATGTGTGCTGAACGCAGCGCCGAGGCAGAGTACGTCGAATGTTCCGTGGCCGGCGGCGACCGCAAGATCGTTGGCGCGGTTGACGGCACTCTCGTCGTGCTGGGCAACTCCGACAACGCCGTTCGCACCTGTCTGGACGTCCGCCGCGGCACGCGAGCCAGCATTCACACTGATACGGAGTTGTTGAAAGTCCGCTCGAGTCTCAAATCAGAAAAGGCACTCGGTTTTGGTTACATCTCGTCGGCAAACTCCGCGAAGCTCTTCTCATGGGCGGCCCCGTTGCTGATGGGCAAGACTCCCGGCGATCAACAACTGGAACAACTACTCGCCGTCAGTGCCGGCAAAGTTTTGCGCGGTGTCGCCTGGACCGCGAATTCTTCACCTCAGGGAATCGAAGATCGCTTTCTCTTCTCGCTCGAGCCCGGAGTCGTATCACGTCTGCAACCAGCCTTCGAAACCGCGGAACGAGATCAGGACTTCTGGAAACTCGTTCCCGAAGGATTTCAATCGCTGACCATTTACCGAAACAAAGCACCGGCAACAGCATGGAGCTCGCTCGGCTCAGCAGTCTCATTCAAGCTCGACACGTTGCCGGCGGTCTTATTTGGATCGTTGTTGCGCTCCAGTCTCTCTGTTTACGGCATCAGCGATCCGAAAGAAGCATTGGCGACGCTGAGTCCGCCGCTCTTGACGTTGAAACCCTCGCCGGCCACCGAAGGTTCGATCCTGGTTGCGCGTGTCAGTGACGAAGCACGACTCAAACGCTCGCTGACGCAGGAAGTGTTCAAAGATTCCAAGGGTGAGATCCTTGAAGGGCTCGCGGCGAAAGTGGATCCTGAGAAAGAGTTCGCCGCAGTCTTTGCCGATGGTTATGTGCTGTTGGGCAAGTCAGAGAACATGCGCGCGGGGCTTTTGGCACTGCAGCAGAAAGCGGCCGACGTGAAAGAGTTGCAACACTCAGCGCAGGAGAGTTCAGCGCCGATCCTCACGTATGCAAACGACGAAGCGCGCTTGAACAATTTTATTCTGACGCTCTTGAAGCTGCAGGGCCGGCGACTCTCGATTGAAGAGGTTGCAAAGCTTCAAGATACGTTGCGAAGTGCTGGTCTCACTTCTACGGAAACACGACTGAACGCTTTTGGTATCGAACGTACTACTCAGTCAGCGTTTGGACAGTTCAGCACCTTCATTTCCCTTCTCCAACCTGATGGTGCTTCACGGTGAAGCAAACGCTCTTACTGGGAACACGCAATTCGGGAAAGCTTCGAGAGATCGAGAATATTCTCGCAGACTCCGGCTGGTCCTTCTCTTCACTGGAATCATTCCCGGGAGTGGATACACCTGCCGAGAGCGGCACCACTTATGCGGACAATGCGATCCTGAAAGCTCGATTCTATGCCCACGCTACCGGCACATGCGCGCTCGCAGATGATTCGGGATTGGAAGTGGAAGCACTCGAAGGCGCGCCGGGTGTGTTCTCGGCACGTTATGCAGGCGACAACGCTTCCGACGCTGATCGTCGTGCCCTTCTTCTCTCTGAGCTCGCGAAAATTCCCAACGCAAATCGCCGCGCGCGTTTCGTCTCAGTCGTCGCAATCTCCGACGCGAAAGGCTCAGTGCTCAATGTCTCCGAAGGCATTTGCGAAGGCACAATTATCTTCTCCCCACGCGGCGACGGCGGCTTCGGCTACGATCCATTGTTCGTCCCCGACGGCTACAACCAAACCTTTGCGGAACTATCCGAAGACGTGAAAAACCGCATCAGCCATCGCGCCCGCGCTCTCATGAAAACCCGCGATTTCCTATCCCAGCTTGACCATCCGCAACCCGACTCTTAGAATGCCTCATCCTTCGGGGCGTAGCACAGCCTGGTAGTGCGCTCGGTTTGGGACCGAGAGGTCGGAGGTTCGAATCCTCTCGCCCCGACCAATTAAATCAATAATTTACGGCTACCGTTAAAGGTGGCCGTATGTCATTTGTGGCCAATTTGTGGACAAAATTTATTGGTCGCACGTCGCGTTGAAGTTGAACGGCGCGAATGTAGCGCATTCAGAGGCTTGAAAGCTGGAGAGATCTATGCGCCGCAGATCCAAGCTACATGGTAGCGTACCATTTCGATTACTAGCGGGTGACGCCTAATAGAAATGCGTGGCAAGAAGATATATTATCGCGCTGGCGTTGCTGCTTGGCTGGATCGTCGCGCTGAGACTGCGAAGGGACAAGCCGGTTGGCCCGAGTATGTCGGAAGCTTCGCGATTAATCGGAGGTCCGGGCTTCGAGGTTCAGGTCGAGATGCCTGCCTTCAATTCAGGCCGCGCACCTTGGGAGATCCCTGGCGCCATCCTGGGTTACGATCGTGGACCGCGGTTCGATCAGGCAAGTCCCGGCGCCCGAGTCGCAAGATAGCACCGGATCATATCGAGCTTAGCGCCGACGACGGCTGGGACCTATTGATTGAGACCGACCGCGAAGGACGGCTCGCTCAAGAAACACACGTCGGATTTCCGGTAAAACTCGGGGGCAGGCCGTTAAAATTCAACTGTCGACCCGCAGATCCGACCGTTGGCTTTCTTCACACTACAACGCGCACGGGCTCGGATGAACTCGAAGGCAGTTTCCAACTGGAAATCGCTATCTGCAAGAATGCTGTCTCCGGAAAAACTGCTGCGTGGCCCTACCAACCGCTCAAGGTTCGTGGGAACTTCGCGGGGCTGAAAAAGCAAGGACACGAGAGAGCCGGAGAAGACGTGCGCAAGGGTGGAACCGATGAGTGAGTACGGTTGTGAAGAGTGTTGGTCTTCCGAGGCTTCGGCAGCGTGGAGGGCTGTGACAAGCATACCTATCCAAGCTTACCTAATCGACGAATCACATTACATTGTAAGTATTCGCGTGTGCCCGTCTTGCTCTCAGCACTATCTACAAGTAACGACCGAAACGGTGGATTGGAAAGATGGTGAAGATCCCATTTATCGGACAATCATCCCCATAGACGACGCAGAGCGTACTGATTTAACGTCGAGAGAATGTCTCGACGCCGACGTCATCGAAAGCGTTGGTGTTGGCAGGCAGTCACTCAAGTTTGGTTGGCTAAAGAATCAAGAGCCGAGCACTTACTGGGGCACAGGCGTTCGCGTTGGTGTCCACGATTAGCTGCAACTTTCGAAATAGCAAAAACTTTGCTTTTTTGCCGCACCCGTGATTTGGGACCTCTAGGTCGGAGGTTCGAATCCTCTCACCCGACCAATAAGATCAATAATTACGGCCACCATCCTCGGTGGCCGTTTTCATTTGCGGACAATTGAAGTGACCGCACGTCACTCTTGCCAGAAAGCGCAGGGGGTCAGGTTTTTACCTATTGCCAGACGGGGGAACCAGGCGTATAAGCATCACCAACCGCTCGGCTCTCACAAACTGGTAACGCTACCTCGCGCTCAATAAGTCTACTAGCTCCCTTAAACACTTAAACGCTTAGTGTCTGGTCAAACCGTATCTGAATTCAAGGACGGAGGAAGTCTCGATGAAGAGAATGAGCGTTGTTGCTGGTTTCACTCTTACTGTTGCAATGGTGCTTTGCACAGTCTCGGTCTTAATCAGACCTGTGTTTGCCGAGTCCTGTAGCGCCAATTGCAAAGGTGGTGGAAGCGTCACCTGCTACGGCTACAAGTGTTCAGGAAAGGACAACGAGGGATGCAGATCATGGGACCAGAACGGTAGCTTGATTATAGCGTTGGACTGCAACAAGGAAATGGAGAGTCAATGAAGAAGACCGCGATTGTTTCTACATGCGTGATATCCGTGACGCTATTTATAGCGAGTCTGATTGTCCTGATTACGCCGGTAACAGCTTACGCAGCTACCTGCACTGCACAGTGTCGAACAGGGTCAGTGAGTTGCACCGGCGGCGAATGCTCCGCGGAGGATTTCAAAGGCTGCAAATATACATCGGGAGGCCGACAGTACGAAAAGAAGTGTGACCTTGCGGAGGAGCTGGAGATTCAGTGACGTTACACGTGATGCTTCGACATTCGTGCGCGTTGTTGCTGTTGCTGGTTTCGGGACAAATCTGTCTTGCGCAAAGCACTGAAGACGAGACCTCATTCGCAAGACAACGTGCAACTGAATTCATCGAAGATCTGCCGGCTCAAATCAAAAAAATTGACAATCCTACGGTAAGGATATTCTTACAGGTTCGGCTTGCAACGTTCCATTGGTCTGAGCTATCCGAACGGTCACGCGATCGAGCCCGCGAACTCACGCTGAGCGGTTTGCAGGATTTGGATGAACACCGCTCCGATTTGGTGCCGTTGTATGCAGATTCATTTCGCGAAGACCTACTCGCGTTGCTTGAAGTCCATGCGCCTGATCTGGCTGCACAGTATAGAGATGGTCCTGATGCTACGAAGAAAGTCACACCGGGAAACCCCTACGATGTTGCATATTCGATGTTACGCACTAAGGGTCAAGCAGCTCTCGCCGTTCAAACGTTTACTCGGGCTCTCAGTGGTGGTGAAGCTCCTACCATGACGATGAGCTACTTTCTGAGTGAACTACAAAGGCAACAACCCTCGCTCGTGCCACAGCTCCTTTCAGACATTTTGTCACAGCAAGAAAGACGACCCGCAACTTTGTCGGTCGAAATGTTGTTTTGGCTGCTGGAGCCCTACATATGGCAGAACCATCGAGACGACATAAAGCGACGCTTTCTCGCGGTCACAGTTGCGGCGACGGCTGAAAGTTACCAGTGGTCCGATCCAGGACAACTGACGGATGCGTTTAACCTGCTGCGGGTGACGGTTCCGATAACACAAAAACTAGTCCCTGGGCTATACCCACAGGCCGCCGCTCAGTTCGCAACTGTGAGGGCGCGTTTGCCGAATGAAACGGTCGAACGCTCAGCTATCGCAGAGCGAATCAGACAGAGCGAGGATACGTTGAGCCAGATGATCACAGAGGCTAACTCAGCGTCGAGTCCGTCCCTAAAAAATGATCTACTCATACAAGCTGCCCAACTCGCACTTACTAAAGGAAGGGTGCAACTCGCATTTGACCTCGCAATTTCAGTCTCTGCCGATGACAAAAGTAAGATTTGGCGGGAACAGTTTCTGAGCGAGTTGGTGAGGGGTGCAGTTGAGAACAAGGATGCTAAGTTGGGTCTCGCCATTGCGTCGAAAATCGAAATGCCCCTGGCCCGCGCAGAAGCCGTGCAGAGATTGGCGTTGCTGTTTTTAAATCTGAAAGATCTTTGGCAGGCAAAAGAGTCGCTGGTTGAGAGCTTAAAGCTAATCAGAGGCTCAGATAACACTCCTGAAAAAGCAATTGCCTTTCTGAAGAGTCTTAGAGTGGTCGCTCGCGTGGATCAGGCAATGATGCCTGATGTTGCAGACGACTCAATCAAGTTACTTAATACTCTTCAATTTGCTCCGCAGAATGACAAGCCTCAGTCTGAGCCAACCAAAAAAGCTTTAATGGCGGTTGTGTGGAACACAATGCCGAGCTTTGAAGCTTTAGCGCAATGGAACGAACTTGGAGCGTTGAATTTTGTCGAGAAGATTAAACCAGTTGAGTTGAGGACTGTAGCGGGATTTGGCGCTGCTAAAGGAATTCTCAGCGTAGCAAAGACCAAAGACGCCTTACCCCAAAAAGGTGCGACGAAGTTATGAGGACTGGCGAAAGTCAAAACAAACACTACGGCCTGGCCCTTTGGGGCATGGTTATCATGCTTGTTGTATCAAATGGGTTTCTGCTGAGACAAAACCTCCAACTGCGGAGTCTATTGAAGAAGTTCGAACCAGATCGGCTCAAGGCTGGCGACAAATTAGAATCATTCACTGCACTCGGCCTTCACGGTGAGAACATTGCAGTAAACTTTACGAGCAACGCACCAAGGCGAGTGTTACTGTTTCTCTCATCCGATTGTCCTTATTGCCGTGACCAGTTCGGATATTGGAAAAGAGTCATTGATATGGCTCCGCTTAAAGGGTTTCAAGTGGTGGCAGTGGCTATGAACTCGGATGACAGATCAAAGCTCGCCGCGTACTTGAACTCTATGGGTTGTCCAACCGACTCAGAGTCTTTTAGAGTAGCTCTCATACCTGAGGAAGTAAGACAGAAATATAAGTTCAGTATGACCCCAACAACGCTTGTAATTTCCAGCGACGGAAAAGCAGATGCCGTTTGGAATGGAATGTTGAAACCGGCTGAGGTAGAGGCTGCAAGTGCAATTCTGGGCCTTTGAGTCGAAAGACCGTAAAACCTTAGCTGAGACCCGCAGGCGGTCCGACAATGAGGCGTTAGCCCCTGAGGTGGAGTCCACGTTTGCGCGGAGGATCACCCTCTGTTCACCGCAAGCGCGCTGAGTGTCGTCCGCAAACGTCCCTGGGTGTATCCCCATATTCCAGCGACCAGCAGCAGGCCAACCACTATCAGCAACAGATTCGATTGCCAGACAAATCCCGGATCTTTCAGGTAATGACAACGAACGGCAGCGGCCAGAATAAAACTCACACTCAGGGCCAACCAGACAGTCGCGAAACCGTACCTTCGATAGAGCCGAACAGCTAACAAACAAGTTACCAGGCTGTTCAGAAAGCTTAAACCACTCAAAATCCAGGGTGTCTCACCGTATGAAGTCGTGGCAATCGCAATCAGCAGCGCGGGCATAATGGAGGCCAGCACTCCATGCCCTACCACTCTCTCGCTGAATTCAACCAAAAGAGTTATTCCAGCCGCAAAGATGAGTCCGATCATGAACGAAAAAGCAGTTCCCGTAATTATGGGCCACCCGCTGTTGATCATTTCGATCTCTCCGCTGAAAGAAAGAGCGGCGCCAGGAATTCGATTCGCCATGAAAGTTCCGGCTTCGGATAGCCCCAGCAACAGAGTTCCACCGAGTACTCCGTGAACCAGCGCTGAAGACACTGAGGGCGAGAAGAAACGATGCTCGATGATTTGCTCGAGTGCGAACAAGCGCGCCGGACTATAGACACGCATCCATTCAAAAAAGCCGGCACCGCTCGGGAAAAACGCGACACTTATTATTAGCGTAGCCACCAACGAGACCAGAAACAAAACCAGTGGGCCGCCCCCGGCATTCGACGACTGAAAATAGAATGTTGAAAACCAACCTAAACCGATCAACAGCGCCGCGGCAATCGAAATTTTTCGTCCGAACGCCTGCCAGCGTTTACTCTTAATCAGGAACACCACGCCGAAGACATACATACCAACGACAGCCAGAACTACCAGAACTGTGCGCGCCTTACTAACCGCGTCAGCGAAAGGGCTGGCCTCTTTTATTGATTGAGGGGCGTCGAACTGCCGGCTTAGTTTCGTGACTTTGCTTCCCTGGATATTGGCGCGAACAATTTCTTTGTGACCGAGGACTGGCGTGGGGTTGCGCCACGTCACCTCTGTCAGTCCGGGTGGAGACGATCGCGGAACGACTTCGATGGTATAACCCGCAGGCTCGAACGAGAGCCATCTTCGCGTCTGCTCGGTGGCCACCGAGACTGCTTGTTTTTGATCTAGCGCGGTGATATCACCTGACTCCTCAGGTGCGGTGCTGAAACTCATTACTTGTCCCTGCGGACTAATCGTGACCAGCATCTGTCCGGGCCGCGGATTGGAACTGGAAACGCCTACCGACGCATCGTCACTGGTAGGCGCGAACATAAACTGCCAGACCCCTGTCTTACCTTCACGCACCGCCTGTCGAGCCGCACCCTGTCCTTCTTTGTTGGCGAGATATTTGAGGTCAAAACCAGTTCCGGTGAAACGCCCCGCCACCTCCAGATTGTTCGCGCTATAGCCCAGACCGTTCACCACCTCGCGGGCCTTACTCGTGGCCGCCTCTTTCGAGTAGTCGAGTTTGAGTTCGGACCCGATGCTGCCGCGTTGATGCAGTGGCCACAGTCCGATGGCTGCAATCAATCCGAGAACGGCGAGCGCTACACTGGCTTTTGAGAAACCACTCAATTGCAGAACTGCCGGAGTAGATTCATCGAGTCGAGTTTCAACTACCGGAGCGTCAGGCAGCATTTCACCGGATTGAGAAAAACCCGGCGTCACGGAATTTGAAACGGCTTTGCTCTCTTCCAGGAAATCACGAAGATCGACGGCGATGTCTTTGATTCGCTGATAGCGATCTTCCGGATCCTTGGACAGGCAGCGACGAATAATCCGCTGAAGCTCATAGGGGCAATTCGGATTGAAGTCCTTAACCGGAGCGGCCGGCATGTAAATGATTTTGTGCAGGCTGTCGACCATCGAATCGCCGGCAAATGGTTTTCGGCCGGTGACGATCTCGTACAGAATGCACCCGAACGCAAAAATGTCTGACCGCTGATCGACTGCGCGGCCCAGCGCCTGTTCGGGCGACATGTA
>DATNFX010000253.1:0-10143 GCA_035606195.1 Pyrinomonadaceae bacterium | reverse complement strand
AACAACGTCGGCATCCAGCAGCAATTCATACATAGGCTTGTCGATGATTCCCGAATGGACCACGTCGTCGGCCCTGATACATTCAAGGCCGGCGTCATTCACTGCCGGTTTGATGATGGTGCGATAGTTCTTATCAAGATCGTAGGCCTTTTGCTGTTGGAAGTCGGTCTTAGTGCCGAATCCCATCACGACAAAGCATTTCTTTTTGGGGGTTGTTTCGTCGGACATAATCTTTCCCTGTAATATCGGGGGCCGTGCAAGGAAGCACAGAAGGATGAGTCAATCCTCCTGTGCTTTTTGTGCCTCTTTGTGGCTAAACAGAAACGTTACCGCGTTAATTCTGAAGTCAGAATAGCTCCGTTAAGACTCGGAATTACGGCAGAAATCTTCAACACTCTCCGGCTTGCTTTATCGATCCAAACGGTCTGCTTGTCGGCATCGTTGTCGGCTGCAACTATCTCCAACTTATAGGCGTCGAACGTGCCTGCCGGAACAGTGACGCTCTCAGTCCCAACGACTTTCAACTGTTTCATCTGCGGCTTTTGCTTCATCACATCGAAATTTCGAAAACTCAAACTGTAACCATCGGCCAGCGGAAGCGAAGCAATCACTTCAAACGTACCCGCTCCATCGGCGAACAAAGCACCGCCGGGATCTACGTCAATCGGTTTCGACTGGCCATTCATGTTCGTGGTGCCGGTGACTTTATTCGGTGATACGTTCATTTCAATCGTTATTGGACCCTGTTGGATCAACCGATGCTTCAGTAACAGACTTCCTTTCTCGATCGTGGTGACATCGACAATCGGGCCTTGCGGAGTTTGCGCCGTTTCGTTGACGGTCCATGCTCCGTTTTCTTCCTTGATGTCCGTTTGCATGGTGAGTGGAATCTCCTGGCCTCCGAGAGCAATCGACGCCTTGTAGTTGTGAGTGCCTGGCCGCAGATCGACCGCCGGTTTCGGCGTCTCAGCGGATGCTGTCACCATCTTCGGCATAGTCACCGTCTTTGGATCGACTGTGATTTCGTTCAGACGCTGCGACACTTCAGAAGTCATACTTTCCTGATAGCGCCCGCCGAGATATTTCGCGAGAAACTTCTCGGCACTCGCAAACATCGCCATGTTGTTCACCGGGCGAGCAAAGCCGTGTCCTTCATCCGGCGCCACCATGTACTCAACCGGAAATCCTCGATCTCTCAGCGCGATTACAATCTGGTCTGACTCGCGTTTATTAACACGCGGATCATTAGCGCCCTGAATCACGAACAGCGGCGTTTTGATTTTTGCAGCCGCAGTTAAAGGCGACTGGCGCAACAACTGCGCTTTTCCTTCAGGCGTGTTGGGATCACCCATGCGCTCGTGGAAAAGCTTTCGACCCTGTTCCCAGTACGGCGGAATCGATTCGAGCAAGGTGATTAGGCTTGATGGTCCAACAATCGAAACACCAACCGCATAAACGTCAGGTGTAAACGCGACTCCCGCCAGCGTCGCATAGCCACCATACGATCCGCCCATGATGCCAATCTTCTTTGGATCGGCAATGCCCTGAGAGACGAGATACTTCGCACCCCAGGTCAGGTCGTCCTGCATCTTGTCGCCCCACTGCTTGTTTCCAGCGTCAATAAACTTCTTGCCGTAACCAGTCGAACCACGGAAATTCGGTTGCAGGACAGCATAACCGCGGTTGGCGAGAAACTGCGCCAGACCGTTGTAGCCCCAGCTATCGCGATACCATGGACCACCGTGTGGAAAGATCACCGCGGGTAGATTTTTCGCTTCGACGCCTTTAGGCAAGGTTAGATAAGCCGGGATTTCCAAACCGTCAGACGACGGGTATGTGACAGCCTTCATTGGAGCCAGATACGACCGGTTCAACTTCTCGCGTATCTGATACTGCAGTGTCAGCTTTTTGGTGGTGCGATCGTACAGGTAGGTTGAACCGGGATCCGTATCGGCGCTGGCACCGATGATCCATAACTTTTCATCTTTGGTCGAAGATGCGAAATTGAATTCCTTGCCGGGAAGTTGTTTCTGGAGGTTTTTGTAATCAGCTTCGAAGCCCTTGTCTTTGAAGTAAATTCGTTCGCGTTCGTCGTCGTAGGTTGTGGCAATCAGATCATCGGAAACGTCTGAGAATATTGCGTTGCCGAGGTCCACGCGTTTCATGGGATCCGTTTCAACCAACTCCTCTTTGCCAGTCTTCGGGTTGAATAGTTCAAGACTAACCAGATCGACTCCGCTGCCCTTGTTGGTTTGGAAGTAAACTCGCTCACCGTCCTTGTGATAGCGAATTGGGCCACACGTCTCAAACACGTTACAACTGTAAACCTTCGTAAACTTGTCTGCGTCAACGCGCAACACTTCCGTGTCGCCGTTCTCGGCCGATCTGGTTGCCAGTTGCAACTGGTCCTTCAGATCGAAGTAATAGGCAGTGATGCGTTCGGTGTTCTTGCGGATCAGGGCGCGTTCGCCGCTGGAGATTTTTACTTTGTAGAGATCGTGCCACGCGGCGTCGCGATCGTTTAAGCCGACGTAGATGGCATCAGGCTCGCTGCGCGGTATCGAATAGATAATTGCGCGGATACCTTTTACGTCGGTGAGATTGCGAGCCGTGGGTACCTCTTGTCCCGCAGCCGGCGACTCTGCCGGGTTGACTGCGTAGACGTTGTAGTTCTCGTCACCGGCTTTGTCCTGGACGAAGAGAATGAACTTGCCATCTCGAGACCAGAAGTAACTGGGAATGGGTCGTTTGGTATCGGCCGTGATTGGTTTTGCTTTGTCGAACGGCTCGGCAGTTTTCTTGACCCAGATGTTGCGTGTGCCTTTGAAGGGTTTGATAAACGCGATGTAGGCTCCGTCTGGAGAAATCTGCGCGCCTGAGATTTCCGGGTCACCGAATAAGATTTCGCGGTCAATCAGCGGCGGACTCTGCGCCCAGACCGGCGCCGCAAGTGCGACAATCATTAGGACTGAGAGCATCAAGAACCTGATAAGCGAGCGGCGAGAGTGGCCGGTTGAACGCATAAACACCTCTTTCATGGGTAAAATTTGAACAGTGGTTTACGTGGTCGAAGCCCACAGGGTTTCAATTACATACGTTCAGCTGAGTTGGACGTCGCACTTGGACAGGGTCAGTACAGGGAGCGGTAGCGACCTGGTCGGTGATCAGCATGCGATACTCCAAAGGATCTTGACTCTCATCACCAACCAGGTCGCTACCGCTCCCTGTACTGACCGCGCCCAAGTACGACAGAATAAAAACTATGAACATCCAAGCCGCCTCTGCGTCGACCTGGTACGCTTAGGGGGACAGTCAAGTACATGGCTCCTGTTTCGATGCTCCTCTCGTGGACTTTAGAGAATATAGACTTGATCCCGACGGATAATCTGACAACGCTATGAACGTCAGCCTTACACCAAGGGTTTTGCGTTGGGCTCGCGAGCGCGCGGGGTTGGACCAGCGTACGCGTGCGAAGAAGGTGACCGGTAAGCCAACTGCGGATCGTGTAAAGCAGTGGGAGCAAACTGGTATGCTGACATTTGCGCAAGTCAGAAAACTAGCCCATGCGACTCACACACCCGAAGGGTTTCTTTACCTGAAGGAACCTCCTGATGACAGTCTGCCGATCCCAGATCTTCGTACTGTTGGGGATGGGCCTGTCAAACGCCCGAGTCCGGACCTACTTGATACCATTTTCATGATGCAACGCCGTCAGACGTGGATGCGCGACTTTCTTATTGAAGAAGCTCAACCGCAATTGGAATTTGTCGGTAGTGCCACCTTGAACAGTGATCCTCAGAAAGTGGCCTCTGAGATGCGTAAGACTCTTGGTGTTACCGATGGCTGGGCCAATGAGGAAAGTACCTGGACAGATGCGCTGATGCATTTGCGTCTGCGGACTGAAGCTGCCGGTATTTTGATTGTTATTAATGGCGTCATCGGAAATAATAATCATCGAAAACTGGATCCGAATGAATTTCGTGGATTCGTTTTATCGGACGTGTATGCGCCGTTGGTCTTCATCAACGGAGCTGACTTTAAGGCTGCGCAGATGTTCACGATCGCGCATGAAGTGGCGCACCTCTGGATTGATCGAGAAGGCGTTTCGAATTTCCAAGCGATGCAGCCTGCACCAATTCGTGTTGAGCAATGGTGTAATCAGGTAGCCGCTGAATTCTTGGTGCCGGCAGTTGAGCTATCGGAAGCTTGGGAACATGCCATGAACTCGCAGGAACCATTCGAAGCTCTTGCGGCGCGCTTCAAAGTCAGCACAATAGTCGCCGCTCGACGCGTGTTGGACCTTGGCCTCATTAGTAAGAAACAGTTCGTTGAGTTTTACGACACTTATCAAAAGGATGAACGCCGAAGAAAGGAGGCGAAGAAAAACAAAGGCGGAGATTTTTGGAACACGCAGAGTGTGCGCGTGGGAGAGCGCTTTGGCACTGCGGTGGTGCAAGCGGCCAGAGAAGGCCGCCTGCTTTATCGCGAGGCTTATCATCTGACAGGTTTGAGTGGAAAGACTTTCGATCGTTTTGCTGAGAATTTAGGTTTTAGAGTATGAACACTGCCTCACCGGTGTACGTCCTGGACACGAATGTTTTTGTCCAGGCGCATAGACGTCATTACGCATTTGAGATTTGTCCCGGCTTTTGGGACTGTCTGATTCATCATCATGAAACTGGCCGGATCATAAGTATCGATCGAGTTCGCGAGGAGATACTTGCCGGCGACGCTTTGGAATCTTGGGCTAAGGATTCCGCGCCTTCAAGTTTGTTTGCGGCTACTACGAATGCCGCTGTTGTTCAGCACTATGAAGATGTAGTCAGCTGGGCACAGGCGAATTCGCAATTCAATTCAGAGGCTAAGACAGAGTTTGCCAGAGTTGCGGATGCCTGGCTATGCGCTTTTGCGAAAGCGAACGCTCAGCACATCGTCGTGACTCACGAAGAATTCAGCCCACAAGCAAGGAGACGGGTCCCAATTCCTAACGTGTGCCAAAAGTTTGGTGTGGGGTATGTTGACCCATTTACGATGCTGAAAGAACTGCGCGTTCGCTTTCAATGGAGCCCTGCATGGTAGGAAAATCCTTAAGACGATCTGTTTCCGAGATCAGTTCGAACCCAAAAGACATTGCCCGATTCATATTGTCGCGCGCAATGAAGGTGACTATATCGTGAAGGTCGTCGCGAGCAGCGGGAGACCAAATTAATTTGTAAGCCATGAGGCGAGCTGTCTTTTTACTTCGTCGTGAGGAATGCCATCGCCTTTGTCGAGCTGATCGAGACCTTTCTGTACCGCAGCCATAAATTCGATGCGTTCTGCTATCTCTTCCAGCGAGCAGTCGTCCGGTAAGGCGCGAATAGTTTCAAGCACGATCTCTTTTTCTGTCATGGCCGCATTATGAGATTAACAACGTTCCTGGGTCAATACTAATGGACAAATTGCCGGTACATCTTGTTGACGATGATTCTCATCCCATGAATCACTTCAGCCAGCAACGATCATTTAAAACCTCGAAGCGCAAAGAAGCGGTCACAATGAATTTAGTTATTGCTCACACACTTGTTCTCGGACTTCTCACACTATTGCCGGCTGTTCCCGCACAGCAACGCTCCCGGGAGGAGGTTCTGAGGGAGGCGGGGAGGCTCGTCACGGAGGCTGAGCGGAAGAAGGGTGACGCGTATCAAAAGGTGCAGGCCGGTGGTGACCGCAAACTCTTGTTCGAAGCAGACAGGCAAATTGCAGAGAGTCTCGAGAAAGCGATTGAGCTGTGGCGGGAGGTTCGTCATGACAACCGGCTCAGAGCGGGGGTCGAGGAGCTTACGCGCATTTATACGGTTCTCGGCGAGTACGACCGCGTCGTCGATCGACTCACTCGCGAGGCTGAGTACTGGCGCCAACGGGGCGACGTCGCGGCGCAAGCCGACACTCTGTTTTCACTCGGAATCCGCCAGTGGCAGATGAAAAGAGAAACGGCGTCAATGGAAACGCTTCAGCAGGTGCTGGCAATGAGCCGGTCCGCTGGTCTACGTTCACTCGAGCCGAATATTCTGACGCAGCTTGCGAGTCTTTACGAGAAAGCGGGACGAGTGGAAGAAGCTGAATCCTGTAGACAGACCGCAAAAGAATTGTGGGCCATGCAGAGTACCGCACCTGCCAAACCGCCCGAGCGGATTCCACCAGCAACGATACCCGTTCAGTGGGTTGACTTACCCGGTGCTCCAGCGGCGGCGGAGTATCGCGTCATTGAAGGTGTGAGTGAAGCAGTGCTGGTTAACAGATCCTCAAAAGGAATCGAGTGGGTATTCTTCGGCTGTGTTGCTCTCGAAGACAACAAGAAGGTGCGTGTCTTGTACAGTCTAAATGGGATGGGCTCGAATCACGGAGGCGTGCGACCGGGTTCTTATTACCGGCCATTCACTCTTCTGAATGGTCCATTGAATCATTGGACCGACGAAAAGATGGGCTGCGAAGGTGCTGCGAAACTGACTCTGATAGAAGCGACGTTCGACGATCAGAGCACTTGGAAAGCAGATGGGATCAATTGGGTGCCGTAGTCCGTCTTCCAGCGAGGCTTAAACTTCAGCACGGCGACCGGCTTCGTAACCGAATTCAACTTGAATGATGTAAAGAATTTCTTAAATGACTCCTCATTGGACGCGGCATCTTCCTTCGAACTAATTAGCGACATAAAGTACAAGCGATTACCGACAAAAAACATTCGCACGCGAAATTTCCCTCGATATAGTTGCGCCGTTACTTCGCGTCCACGATGTCCGTCGAGCGTCAGCGAGCTCTGACTCTCCAGCTTGCCGCCCAGCTCCTTGATAAACTGCTCCTGGAGACCGTCGAAGAACGAATCGACATTGTTGGCAACCGCTGTAGCTTTCGGAATATCGCTGTAACCAGCCATACAAACCATCAGATCATGGGTCGCAACGAAGACGTGCTGCTCAACGCGTCCGTCTGGCGTTTCAACGGTGACCGCTCGCGAAAGTGGTTTCTGTGGCATCAGTATGCTGAATCCTCCTTCAACTGATTTGAATTCAGTCCATAACGGCGGGCCGGGATTCAGGATCTTATCGATGTCCGTAGTGTCGCTGTCGTTTTTAGGCGTTAACGGAATGGGCGGCTTGTAGTTGAAAACAACTTCCTCAATTCTTTGGTTTACCTGAATCCTTCTTCGGGTCTCTTCGTAGATCCATAACGTGTCGTCCATTTTTGATTCGCGCCTGAGCTTGCGCAAAAGAAAGTCGGTTTTTCCTACCCACAATTCGAGAGGTTCGTCACCGTGTGTTCCTTTGATGCGATAACATCTCACTCCCTCAAACTCGTCTTCGCCCACTAGTGAAACATTGACCATGTGCATCAGTGGTGAACTATTAAACTCTTCCTGTATGACCAGGTCATAAACGGTATTAACCGTTCGGGAAGAGATGCCGGTAGCGCCGGCGACCGCCATGCTCAGAGATTTCTCTTTTTCATAGTTATCAGGTTCCCAATAGCTAAAGGCCTCTTTACCATTGGACCAGATCATTTTGGTTCTGCCCAGTTTTGTAATGGCGTAATCAGTCCATTCAAAGCGAAACAAGTCCGGACTTTTATAAAACGTCTTGAATGGCATTTTCTCAATGCTTCCGCCGGTCGCCTCATCTCTCGTAGTGACAAGCATCCCCTCATCCTGATAGGACGAGAAACGCGAATATGCTTTGAACATGTTATCCAGGATTTGTTTCGCGTCAGGTTTGGCCTGAGATTGCGCAATTACCGGTAATGCTAACGAAAGAATTGCAACCACTAAAGCGAGGCGCCGTGAGTTTGTTTTCATGCTACTGTCCCGAAAGTTTAACGTCTGAGGGCTTGCTTATGTCGAACTTACGCTCGTCACATGATACTACTTCGTTGCGTTGTCGCCAGTTTTACAGATCTTTCACTTAAGTCCAACCGGCGCGGTAAGACATCCTCTCTGAGTAATCTTACCCGTTGGCCCGCGAGAATTTCCGCAATAAACAAATCTCAGCTTCCAAAAGCCACTGATTCCGCGATGGCCCGGTATTTGAAACGGTTCTCGCTGGCGACGATTGCCCAACGATAGTGGGGTTCACAGTGATAACTACAGAAGCGACTGCTGATTCTTATTCCCGCCGGTTGAGTGGTTTGAAAGGAATGATCGGCAACACTCCCTTGCTCGCGATTCATTTTAGTTTCAACGGTCGCGAGAGCGTCATCCACGCCAAAGCTGAGCACATGAATATGACCGGCAGCATCAAGGACCGGATGGCGTACCATATTCTCGCCAACGCTTATCGGCTGGGCAGGTTGCAGCCGGAAGACACGATTGTTGAGGCGACCTCTGGCAACACCGGCATCTCTTTTGCCGCTCTGGGCCGTGCCCTGGGCCACCCAGTAGAAATCTTCATGCCCAACTGGATGAGCCAGGAGCGCGTCTCGCTAATCCGAAGCCTCGGTGCGAAGATCTGTCCGGTTAGTCGCGAGCAGGGCGGGTTTCATGGCAGCATTCGCTTTAGTGAACAACGCGCCGGCGCGTCACCTCACGTGTTCCTGCCTTGCCAATTTTCTAACGGCGCCAATGTAGAAGCGCACGAGCAGACCACTGGACCAGAAATTTGGCAACAGCTTGAAGTGTTCTCCAAAGAGCCGGATGCGTTTGTTGCCGGTGTCGGCACAGGTGGGACGATCATGGGCGTCGGCCGATATCTGCGCAGACGTCGGAAAGCGATCAAAATTCATCCAGTTGAACCGGCTGAGTCGCCGACGCTCTCGACCGGACATAAAGTGGGTCAACATCGCATTCAAGGTATCTCTGACGAATTCATTCCGGCGATTGTAGATCTAAACGAATTGGATCATGTGATTGCCGTTAACGACGGCGACGCCATTCTAATGGCGCAGAAGCTGGCCCGGGATCTTGGCCTTGCGGTCGGCATCTCTTCGGGAGCAAATTTTATTGCAGCCCTGATGGCGCAGAACGAACTTGGAGCTGACGCTGTCGTGGCAACAGTTTTTGCCGACAGCAACAAGAAATATCTAAGCACCGATTTGCTGCGGGAAGAACCTGTAAAGGACAGCTATCTCTCGCCTAAAATCTCGCTTTCCCACTTCGAGGCTGTGAGGAAATACAAAGACTGCACCGCCACATGCGGATCGTACTGACGGATCGCCGATCAACTACCGTGGTCGATTTGGTCGAGCAGCTTTTGAGCGGCGGTGCTCGCCTCTTTGTATTCGGGTTGGTAGTTTGGATCGAGAGTCATTGACTGGATCTTTTTGATTTCTTTGCGGGCATCGTCGTTGCGGCCGACTTTCTTGTACGCTTCGGCGAGATGTAGGTGAAGGAATGCGTTGGGTTCACCGAAGGGCAGTCCTTTCTCCATTTCTTCCACAGCCTTCTTAGGATCGCCACCAACTATGCTGGGGGCGTTGAGATAGACCAGGCCGAGCACCATGTAAGCGCTGCCGTTCTGGTATCCCTGGTCCAGACGCAGAACCGTTTGCATCTCGTTCCGAATGTCACTCACGGTTGCCAGTCCCTGGATAGCGGAATGCTCGGCGGCGCCGCCGTAATTTGCTCCCAGCCAGAAATGCCCATCCGGTTTTTCGTTCTGCAATTTGATCGCAGTTTTGCCGGCCTCAATGCCCTGCTTAAACGCAGTGTCGCGCTCGTTCGAATCTTCAGTGTGCGTGGCGAGGTAGTAGTTGAGCTTCGACAGCTTCCACGCGGCCTCGTAGTTTCCCGGATCTTTGGTGAGCGCTTGTCGTAAGGAAACTATGCCCCTGCGCAATTGCATCAGATCTTCGCGTTGAGCGTAGAGCTGATCCGCGCTCGCGATGTCTCCAGCTGCAGAAGCCGTGTCCGTTGCCGTTGACTCGTTGTGCGTTCCCTCGTCACACGACGTCGCCACCAACAATAGGCAGAGGAATATTGCCCCAACAATGTATCGATTAACGTTGGTCACATCGGATCAGATGCGGCACACGTTCGCAGAGTTCGAAGCTTTTTTTGTGATAAGTGTTGCGAGTTTTTGTTATTAAAGTGATCGTCGCGCATTTTACGTCGTGGGGTATTAGTGTGTTGCTGTTCCTTTTCAACCAGCGGGGGCAAGCCCCTCTTCCTGACTTGTT
>DATNFX010000252.1:0-15037 GCA_035606195.1 Pyrinomonadaceae bacterium | reverse complement strand
GACGTGATTCGCGCCTACGGCTTCGATCCCAAAGCGGAGGGTTATTGAGCTCTAATGGATCTGCCGCTTTCCGTGTTGTCGCAAATGACAACCACTCTCGAACAACAAAGGATTACATATGCCCTGGTGGGCTCCTTTGCCAGTTCGTTACACGGCATGTATCGGTCCACCGCCGACATTGATATCCTCACAGATATTAAGACTGAAGAAGTTCGTCGGCTTTTTGAGGCTTTACGAGATAGTTTTTACGTGGATGAGCACACAATGCGCGACGCCGTTGCTCAATCACGTTCGTTCAATGCCATCCATTTCGATTCAGTCTTTAAGGTGGATATCTTCGTTGCCGGGTCCGACGAATTTGCTATTGAACAACTCAATCGCAGGGTTTTAAGAAGACTGTCTCCTGACATAGAGGAAACAGTCTATGTCGCAACTGCTGAAGATACGATTCTGGCGAAACTTCAGTGGTACCGGGCGGGACACGAAACTTCGGTCACGCAATGGAACGATATATTGGGCGTTTTAGCGACCTCCCGCAACAGTTTGGATGTGGAGTATTTGAACCATTGGGCCGGGCGGTTGAGCGTGACTGATCTGCTGCAAAGAGCATTCACGGAAGTGAAAGAAGACTAGTCTACGATGAAGATCAACATCATCGGTGGTGGGCCGGCGGGGTTGTATTTCGCGATACTGATGAAGAAGGCCAACGGCGCGCATCAGATCACGATCTACGAACGTAATGGGCCGGATGATACGTTTGGGTGGGGGGTTGTTTTCTCCGGGAAGACGCTTGCTAATTTGCGAGCGGCGGATGAGGTTTCACATGCGGAGATAACGAGAGAGTTTGAAGCGTGGGACAATGTCGATGTTGTTCATCGCGATGACAAGGTTTCGATTCACGGCAACAGCTTTTCGGGAATTGCACGGCTTCAGTTGCTCAAGATTCTTCAGCGGCGTGCTGAAGAACTCGGTGTCGGGATCGAGTTTCACAGCGAGATTCAGGATGTTGAAGCACTGCGGCAGGACTGCGATCTTTTGCTCGCCGCCGATGGCGTGAATAGCACGGCCAGATTGCGTTATGCGGAGCGATTTCAGCCGGAACTCGATGTTCGTGCTAATCGCTACATCTGGTACGGCACGGGCCAACTCTTCCACGGATTAACCCTCACGTTTCGCGAGAATAACGCCGGCGTTTTCGCGGCACACTCTTACAAATTCAATCGCACGACCAGCACGTTTATCGTCGAATGCGATCCGCTGACATGGGAAAACGCGGGTTTTGAAACGATGAACGCGGATCAAACACTGGACTACCTTGGCGAGGTTTTTACACAGGACCTGAACGGTCACAAACTGCTCTCGAACAATTCGAAGTGGATCAACTTTCTTCTGGTTAAGAACCGGAACTGGTTTTACGAAAACGTGGTCCTCATCGGTGACGCGCTTCACACCGCGCACTTCTCGATCGGTTCAGGGACGAAGCTGGCCATGGAAGACGCGATCGCGCTCGCCGACTCATTCCAGCAAACAAGCAACGTTTCAGAAGCATTGGCCCACTTCGCAGAAACACGCCGACCAGTGATCGAAGATTACCAGTCAGCAGCATTTGAAAGCATGCGCTGGTTCGAGAACGCTGCTTCGTACATGCACCTGAGTCCGATGGAACTAGCGTACCTCCTGATGACGCGCAGTGGACGTGTGACTTACCACGATCTAAAACGTCGTTCCCCCGAGTTCATCAATCAATACGAGTCAGCCACAGATCTACACGGATGACCATGGCGGTGGCTCCAGACGCCGTCGTCCCTCATCAACCTTTGCAATCCCAGGCGCATCAAGATCGATCCGATCCCATAACTTGCACGTTACCGGCCGGTGCGCCTGGTCCAACGCTTCACAGTAGTTCGTGTACGTACAACGTCGCACCTCATCGCCCCGACCAAGTCTCACCTTGAGAAACCAATCCGGATCGGCAAGCGCCTGACGAGCCATGCCAACAATATCCGCCTGACCCAATCGCAGAATCTCTTCGGCGTGATCGAACGTCGAGATTCCTCCAGTGGCAACAATCGGCTGCGTAAATCCAGCGTCATTAACTGCCTTCTTGATTGCCGCTACGAGCGGGACACTTCGTCCGAATGGACCAGTAGCATCGGAAAGCACCGTCGGCATGCACTCGTATCCACTCTGGCCCGTGTATGGATAAACAGCCTGGCCCACCTTCGGTTCCTGCGCGTCTTCAAACTTCCCGCCCTTCGATAACGACAGGAAATCAAACCCGGCAGCCGCAAACTCCTTCGCGTAGTACATCGCATCCTCGACTCGACTGCCGCCCGAAATAACTTCATCGGCAAGAAAACGCACACCAACGACGTAATCTTCTCCAACACGCTTTCGCACCTCACGATAAACTTCGAGCGGCAGACGCACGCGATTCACGCGCGATCCACCGTAGCCATCGGCGCGATCGTTCTGCGCGCTCAAAAACCCCGCCATCGTGTAAGCGTGCGCGTAGTGAAGCTCAACTCCATCAAAGCCGGCCTCGCGTGCTCGCACGGCGGCCGCAGCAAAGATGCCCGGCAACTCGTTCGGCAGTTCACGAATGTGTTGCAAGTGCGTATCGGTAACTCGCTCACGATATCCAAAACGAAGCGCTTCCAGTTCACGTGGCCGAAGCACGAATTCAACGATCTCGTCCTCAGCATTCTGCAGATACTCGCGTATCTCTATCTCCGATTCGGTAAGCCAATCCGTATGCTCGGTAGTTTCCGCCAATGCGCGACGATGATGATCGTCTACTACCAGAAAACGTTGAAAATATTTTGACTTCTCCGGTCGTCGCTTGACCGCGAGGAAATCGATGATCTGAATAAACAGCAACGTCTGCCCGCCACTCGCTTCACGCACGACATCGACGAGCTTGCGCAAACCGGGAATAAATCGATCGTCGCCAATCCGAAGTAAAGGCCCGCTCGGTATGTCGCGCACGCCTGTGGCTTCGATCACAAGCACTCCGGGCCGTCCTTCCGCAAAACGCTGGTACCAGTCGAGGTTTTCCTGCGTAACAAAGCCGTCTTCAGTCGCGCGCCAGGGCACCATTGCCGGAACCCACGTACGGCTGCGAGCTTCAAGATTGCCGATCGCAACAGGGGTAAACAGTCGAGAGCTAGCGGCTTCTTCCGCCGTGGGCCAGCGCGTCTCGAGTATCGGGTGTTTGATTGGGTTCTTAAATTTCCACATCTGTTTATCCACAGATTACACGGATTACACGGATTAGCCGAATCTGGTACATTAACTGCAGCAGGAGGTCGATGCTTGTCTGACGATTTATTAAAGTGGCGTAGTGAGTTTCCCATTCTCGAAAAGACCGTTTACTTGATCTCGCACAGTTTGGGAGCGATGCCCCGAGCTACATATGAGCGGCTACAGGAGTACGCGGACATCTGGGCGAGTCGCGGCGTGCGCGCGTGGGCAGAAGGTTGGTGGGACATGCCGGTCACCGTGGGCGACGAAGTGGCGCGCATCATCGGCGCCGATCCGGGCACGGTCGTAATGCATCAGAACGTCTCCATCTGCCAGTCGCTTGTTCTTTCTTGTCTGAAACCGACGCCACAACGTAACAAGATCGTCTATTCAGAGCTCAACTTTCCATCGGTGATGTACGTCTACGAGGCTCACGCGCGCGACGGTAGTCTCAAAATTGACGTCGTTAAATCCGACGACGGCATGACTGTTCCACTCGAACGGCTGCTCGCCGCGATCGACGAGACGACTCTGCTCGTTCCCTTTTCTCACGTGCTTTTCAAAAGCGCGTTCCTCCAGAACGCCAAGGCCATCATCGACAGAGCACACGAAGTCGGCGCGATGGTCGTGCTCGACACGTACCAATCGGCCGGGACAGTCCCTTTCAGCGTTAAAGAACTAAATGCTGATTTCGCGACGGGTGGATCAGTGAAATGGCTTTGCGGTGGACCAGGCGCGGGTTATCTGTACGTCAGGCCGGATCTGCAAACCAAGCTCGAGCCCAAGACCACCGGCTGGATGGCCCATGAAGCGCCATTTGCTTTTGACACGTCGCTCAATTACGCGTCGAACATCACGCGGTTCCTGCACGGGTCGCCTGCTATTCCCGCGCTCTACGCGGCTCAATCGGGCTATCGAATCATCAACGAGATCGGTGTCGAGAGGATTCGCGAGAAGAGCATGCGTCAAACGCAGTATATGATTAATCTGGCAGAAGAGGCGGGATTCAAAGTTACAAGTCCAAAGGATGTTAGTCAGCGCGGAGGGACAATCACGATTGCTCACGAGCACGCAGGAGCGATGACAAAGGAACTCATTCGCCGCGAGTTTATTGTCGACTACCGGCCTGGCGCCGGCATTCGCATCTCACCACACTTCTACACGACCGACGAAGAGCTCCAGCTAGCTGTCAAAGAGATGAAGAAGATCGGCGAGAGCGAGAGTTATCGCGAACACGAAGCAGCGGGGGCAGCGTTCTAAATGCCCAACAACTACGGCGACAATCCGCCTCTTTCTTACAACAAGTATCTCCGTGTTCAGGATCTAATCAATCTTCAGGATTGTCTTTCGTCGCCCGCTCATCACGACGAACTCCTGTTCATAACGGTCCACCAGGCGTACGAACTTTGGTTCAAACAGATTCTGCACGAGCTCGACGCGGCCGTACAGTTACTCGAAGATGATCGCGTCCCGGCAGCCACGCGTGCAGTGAAACGCGTCGTCGAAATTGAAAAGTTGCTTGTGAACCAGATTCACATTCTCGAAAGCATGACGCCGATCAGCTTTCTCGCGTTTCGCGATCAACTCAATCCCGCCAGCGGTTTTCAGTCGATGCAGTTTCGAGAGATTGAATTCTCTTCGGGCTTGAAAGACAAGAGTATTCTGCGCGAATTCGAGAATGATTCGTTTGCGCACGAGCGTTTGCAGGCACGCACGGCGCAGCCGTCACTGGCAGAATGTTTTTACAGTGTGCTGGAACGTCGCGGCCTGCGTGTTGAGAGTTACGAGGAACGCACGCGAGCCGTGCTCGAAGTCTTGACTCACTTCGAAGATCGGTACGAAGAGTTTCAACTCGCCGAAGCCCTGCTCGAACACGACGAATACTTCGCGCTCTGGCGCTCGCATCACATCAAAATGGTCGAGCGCATGGTCGGCGCAAAGCGCGGCACGGGTGGATCCGAAGGCATCGGTTATCTTAAAACCACTCTCGACAAAAAATTCTTTCCTGAAGTTTGGGAAGCACGCACCTATCTCGACGTCGGTCACGGTGAAGGCGGTTGTCCGTTTGCACACTGAGGAACGTAAATGGAGAAAGACAGACGATCGGCGCCGCGTGTGAGAGTCAAATTGCCGGCTCGCTGGGAAGGTGTGCTCTCGCGCGAAAATGCGACTGTTACCGATCTCAGCCGCAACGGCTGCTTCGTGCTTACCGGGGGCAACGTCGAGATGAAAGAACTCGTCTCGCTGGAGATTCAGCTCACGGATGATCAAAAGGTCCACTTCTGGGCTGAAGTCGTCAACCAGGCAGCTGAGATAGGCTTCGCGTTGAAGTTCAATTCGAGCAGCCCCGAAGACGAAGCTGCATTGACGAAGTTTTTGGAAGCCATCTTCCGATCGCAAAACCAGAAGACAAGTTAGACAGGATTACAGGATGAACAGGATTAACATGTAAATCCTGTTAATCCTGTGATCCTGTCAAAAAATATCGTGAGCAATCACTTCCCTGAACGTTTCAACATGGCCGACTACTTCCTCTACCACAACCTGGAGGAAGGTCGGGAGAACAAAGTCTGTCTTTACTTCGAAGATCAAAAGTGGACTTACGGAGAAGTCGCACGGCTCTCAAACCGCACCGGCAACGCACTCCGTGAACTCGGTGCAAACATTGAAGACCGCGTTTTGATGGTCCTGCCTGACTGTCCTGAGTTTGTTTGGACGTGGTTTGGAGCAGCACGCATCGGATCAGTCATAACGATGGTCAATCCGTTGCTGCCCGCGGCCGATTACGAGTACTACCTCGACTACACCCGAGCAAGGGTCGCGATTGTTCATCACTCGCTGCTGAAAAATTTCGCTGAAGCTGCTGCAGGTGCGCGCTACCTGCGAGGCGTTTTGGTTGTAGGCGACACGGAGCTGCCCGAAAGCTCGACCGTTAGATGGACCTCATTCGAGCACATCGTCAACAACGCGGAAGAAGAATGTACGCCCGCCGATACGCGCCGTGACGACATCGCCATCTGGTTATTCACTTCCGGTTCGACGGGCCATCCGAAAGGCGCGGTCCATCTTCAGCACGATCTGCCTTACAACACCGAAGTGTTTGCCAAAACCACGATGGGTGTGAGCGCTGATGATCTTACCGTCTCAGTGCCGAAACTCTTTTTCGGATACGCCACCGGCACGAATCTGCTTTTCCCGTTTGCCGTCGGTGGCGCAACTGCATTGTTTGCAGAACGGTCGACAGCCGAAAAGATGTTCGAAGTCATCAAACGCTACAAGCCGACAATCCTGACTACCGTTCCCACAATGATCAACTCGATGCTGAACATGGCCCAAGCTTCAGCAGACGATTTGTCGAGTCTTCGCTTCTGTTACTCCGCCGGTGAAGCACTGCCGAAGGAACTTTACGAACGTTGGATGAATGCGTTTGGCGTCGACATCTGCGACGGCATCGGATCCGCGGAGATGTTTCACATCTACATCACCAACCGTCCCGGCGACATCAAGCCGGGGAGTCTTGGCCGCATAGTGGATGGTTACGAAGCAAAGATCGTCGATGCAGACGGCAAAGAAGTCGCGACCGGCGACATGGGGACGCTGAAGATCAAAGGCGACTCGGCGGCGCTGTGCTACTGGAACGCGCATGAGAAGTCAAAGGAAACTTTCGCCGGTGACTGGTGTACCAGCGGAGATCAGTTTCACGTCGATGAGGACGGCTACTACTGGTATCACGGCCGCACGGACGACATGCTCAAAGTTTCAGGCGTGTTCGTCGCCCCGGCTGAAATTGAAAATTGTCTGCTCCAACACGAGGCGGTATTGGAATGTGCAGTTGTGGGTCACGAAGCGGACGGCCTCGTAAAACCAAAGGCGTTTGTTGTTTTGCGTGAAGGTTTTGAAGCCGGAGATCAGACAGCGGAAGACATCAAGCAGTTCGTGAAGACCAACATCGCGATCTACAAATACCCACGCTGGGTCGAGTTCGTCAGTTCCCTTCCCAAAAACGATCGCGGCAAAATCGACCGCAAGAAACTAAAAACCTAACCACAGATTACACAGATTATCTTCTGCGCTCTAAGTCGTAGTCGCGCAAGCGACGATAGAGTGTCGAAGGAGAAATGCCGAGGATCTCGGCGGTCTTGCCTCTGTGCCAACCCGTCTGCTCTAACGCTGCGAGGATCTGCTGGCGTTCAACTTCTCTGAGTGAGCCCGGCGTTGATGCGGCAGGCGGAGGGCCCGCAGCCACTTCACCGTTAACAGCAGGCGCGGCCGGGGTCATCGCCGGCGCCGGCACCGCCGGCCGCGTCACTTCCGGCGGCAACTCCGATAGCGTTATGCGACCATTGTTCGAAAGAATCACCGCGCGTTCGAGACAGTTCTTCAACTGTCTCACGTTGCCAGGCCAGTGATACAAACGCAGCGCCGTGAATGCGTCCTCAGTCAGTTCCGGCGGATGAGTGCCGGCAACGATTTTGAGCAGGTGACGCGCCAGGGGGTCGATATCTTCGGGCCGCTCACGCAACGGCGCGAGACTTATCTGAAATCCGTTAATTCGATAAAGCAAATCCGATCTGAACACGCCATCGTTAACCACAGTGTCGAGATTCCGGTTAGTCGCCGCGACAATTCGCACATTGACCTCGACCTTACGAACACCACCAACCCGGAAGAACGTGCGCGTCTCGATCGCGCGCAGGAGTTTCGCCTGCAACTGCGCCGGCAGCTCCGTGACCTCATCGAGAAACAGCGTTCCGCCGTCCGCAAGCTCGATGAGACCAAGCTTTCTGCCCTTCGCTCCTGAGAACGCCCCCGCTTCGTAACCAAACAATTCCGACTCGAGCAACGACTCTTGAAACGCAGCACAGTTCAAATCTACAAACGAAGCGTCAGCACGATTCGAGAGCCGGTGAATCGCATGGGCCACAAGCTCTTTTCCGGTTCCGGATTCCCCCGTGATCAGCACCGACGCTTCCGAAGGAGCCACACGCTCGATCAAACGGATCGCTTCCTTCATCACTTCCGATACGGAAACGATCTCCGGCAGCGCCGACTGACGAGCGAGTTGTTCACGTAAACGGTTATTGTCGACGCGCAGTTTGCGTTTATCGGCAGCCTGCTTTACGCGAACGTCGAGCTCACTAATTGTGTAGGGTTTGGTGAGGTAATCGTAGGCCCCGAGCTTCATCGCCTCGACAGCGGTCTCGACCGTCGCCTGGCCCGTCAGCATGATCACTTCAGGCGGATTAGGTCGCTGATGTACGCGTCGAAGCAACTCCATACCGTCGATGCGCGGCATGTTGATGTCACACAGCAAGACGTCGACGTTGCTCTCCTCGAGCTTGCGCAACGCGGCCTCGCCGTCCGGCGCGGCTTGAACACGATAACCCAGCCGCTCCAATTCCTTCTGCAAAACAAGTCGGAGGTTGGCCTCGTCTTCTGCGATCAGAATTCGTGCCTGCTGTTGCTGCTCGCTCAACCTGTCTGTTCCTCGCTTAGCTTGACTGCGGAAAGGGTAATCGTGAAAGTGGTGCCTGTTCCCACGGTTGATTGCACGTCAAGAGTGCCGCCATGCTCGGTTAAGATACCATAACACACCGCCAGTCCGAGACCAGTTCCTCGGCCTATTTCTTTGGTCGTAAAGAATGGCTCGAAGATCTTTGGGAGGTTTTCCGGCGGTATGCCGACGCCGTTATCGCTCACTTCGACCACTACCTTCTGGTCCTCATTGCGCCCAGCGATCGTTAACACACCTCTCCCACCCATCGCGTCGAGCGCATTCGTCGCGAGGGCAATGAGGGCTTGCTGCAACTGGCCGGGGTCGCCCGAAACCGGAAGCAAGTCAGCCGCGACGTCGACTTTGAATTCGATTTGAGCGTCGCGTTTCTGGTGTGATAACAACCGGACCGCCGACTGAATCACGTCAGAGAGATTGATCGTCACGTGGTCTGACGTACGCGTGCGACTGAAGTCGAGCAGCCCCATCGTGATGCTCTTACAACGAAACGCTTCACTGCGAATCAGCCCGAGGTACTCGCGCAGATCTTGAAGTGCAGGCGAGCCGTCGAACTCGCCGTCATTGACACGAGCTTCGAGTGATTCGGCACACGCTGAGATCGTGGCGAGGGGATTGTTGATTTCATGGACCACGCCCGCCGCCAGTCGCCCAACCGCAGCGAGTTTCTCAGCTCGTGCGATTGCCCGATTCGCCTCCACCCGATCCGTGACTTCTTCGCCAACCGTGATGACGTGGCTGACCTTGCCAGTGTTGTCGGCCCACATCGGGATCTTACTGATGACCCAGTGACGAATGTCGCCTTTGGGTGATGGTGTCTCCTGGTCGATGCGTTCGATCTCGCCGCTTTCAAACACGCGTGCGAACTCTTCTTCCAGCACATCGCGGGGCTGTCGCGTGAGTACTTCAAAAACATTCTTGCCGAGCACTGAACCACGCGGAATACCCAACTCGCCGAGTTCGCGATTTCGATTCCACGCAACCACCCGATACTCGCGATCGATGGCGTACAGCGACAACGGCAAGCTGTCGACGATCGCTTCGATGAATCGCTTTTGTGCTTCACTCTCCGCTGTTCGTCGTTCAACTTCCCTCGCCAGACTTACAGACGTGTCGCGCGCGGCCTGGTAGAGCGAGCAGATGTGTGCCGCCAGCGAGGTCTGTTGCGCGGCTGCTTCGATCAAACGGCGCTCGGTGTCGCCACATTCCCCATGATGATCGAACGCGACGATCAGCGCGCCCTTCGATCGTCCCGCAAAACGAAACGGCGAGACAAACTCGACCGCGTGAACATCGTCGCGCAGCAGAAACGAACTCTTCTCGGTGATCAATAACGAATTTGCCGATTCTGCCGAGCGTAACCATAGTTGCATTGCGTCGCCGTCGAGCAAAGTCGAATCGTCAGCGCTGCCTTCGCGGTCAAACACGCACATCGCATGCTTGTCGCGCCCGACAGTCACGTACGCCGCACACATCGAAGCGTCAATAGCTTCGAAGGTTGCGCCGGCAACACGCCGGACGAGCTGTTCCGGTTCGAGAGCGCGCAGCAGTCCGCGACCGATATCCGAAAGGAATCTGAGTTCGCGGTTACTGCCGATCAGGGCCCATTCGCGTTGCGAGGTGCGAACGTGCAGGCTGACGCGCGATAACAGTTCGCCCGGAGTTGAAGGCTTGGTGATGTAGTCATCCGCGCCGGCTGTGAATGCCTGTACTTTGCGTGCTTCATCGTCACTTTCCGAAAGCGCGATGATGGGCAACTTGCTCGTGGTTGGCTGAGCCCGAAGCAGTTTGCAAAGGGCGAGCCCATCGACGCCGGGCATCTCGAGATCGAGTGCGACAAGATCGCAGCGCACGCCTTTGAGCACACGCAAGGCTGACGAAGCTTCGGTTGCAGTCACAACACGATACTGGGCAGTCTCGAAGATTTCGCGGAGCCTGTCGCGAGCGGCCGCGTCGTCGTCAACTATTAGGAGTGTTGCGCTGTGATTTTCGGCGGGAGCTACCATGCTTTCAGCAGAGGCACGTCGTGAAGACACGCCTCAGTGCGATTGAAAGCGATGAGTGAGGATATGTCAAGAATTACTTAGAAGGGCGGAGAATTTTGCAGATCCGCGCTAATCGGCTCATCGCCCATCCGCGTCGATCTGTGATCTGACTTCATCCGGTACATCTCGTTATCAGCGGCCGCGATCAATTGATCGAGAGTCTCGCCGTGAACACCGAATGTCGCAGTGCCAATGCTGATTCCGACACTTGCAAAACGGTTCTTTCCGACTGCCAGTGAGAATTTCGAAACGGCGCTTTCGATGCGCATGCAGAGATCCTCAACCTGCGCGCCTCCCACTTCCTGCACGAGCGCAACAAACTCATCGCCGCCGCTACGCGCCAGGAAATCATACTCGCGCAACTGTCCCTGTATGAGATGAGCGACTTCGCGCAACACGCGATCGCCAATTTTGTGACCGTACGTGTCGTTCACATTCTTAAACTCATCGAGGTCGAGCATCATCACCTGGAAAGATCGATCAGTACGCCGCGCGCGAGCCGCTTCTTCCTCGAAACGCAGTGCCAGATAACGCGCGTTTGGCAAGCTCGTGAGCGGATCGGTCAACGCGTTCGACTCCGCTTCGGCATGCTGCATCGCATTTCCGAGCGCGTCTGAAGCGAGCCGCGTCACAGTCTCCAGCAGTCGCATGTGATCATCGGTGTATTGCTCAAGCTCAGTCGAGTAAACCGACAGCGCGCCTAACAGGAGGTCGTCCTTGAACAACGGCAACGACGCCATCGAACGGTATTTAATTCCCGCTTCGGGATTGATATCCGTGAAATCAAGACTCGGATGAAGCTGATTAACGGCACTGCGATTCGCGAGCGCAAAGCCAGTGACTCCTTCGCCCAGCGCAATACAACGTCCGGCTAACTTCTGGGCGTTCTTGCCCGCGACGTGTCGAGCAGTCGCATAGCCTTTGTTCTCGTCGAAGAAGTAAACAACGCAGGTGTCAAAGGGAACCACGTGGCCCACCTTGTCAACCAAAATCTCGAGCGTGTGCTCCACGTCGAGTGAAGTCCCAAACGTACGCGCGATCTCGTACAACGCATACACCTCGCGATGCGCTTTCTTGATCTGGTCGTAAGCAATGTATGAGCCACGCTCACGAGTTTGCGTCATATCCACTTCACTGAGTTGAATCGGCGGCTCGGTCGAGTGAGTAGTAGGCTGATGTTTAAGACCACGTTTCGCGATCTCGGCTTCAAAACGTGGCAGGTTTTTGATGAATTGTTCAACCACGGCGGGGTCGAAGTGGATACCAGCACCGCGTCGCAATAACGCTGTCGCTTCGTCGAACGTCATGCCGCGTCGAAACGGTCGATCTTCACGAATCGAATCGAAGCAATCGACCACCGAAATGATGCGCGCCGTGATCGGAATTTGTTCCCCGCGTAGTCTGTCAGGATAACCGCGGCCGTCCCACTGTTCGTGATGGTGTCTGACTATCGGAATCACCGGATAAGGAAAATCCACACGACCGAGGATCTGTGCCCCAACGACCGTGTGGATCTTCATTTTCTCAAACTCTGCATGTGTTAGTGGTCCAGGCTTGTTGAGAATATGCGGCGGCACCGCCAATTTGCCGACGTCGTGAAGCAACGCACCTGCTTTCAACGCGGCTATTTCATCAGCAGCGAGCCCAAACACCTCGCCCATTCCGGCGGCGTAAATCTGCACGCGTCGAACGTGGCAATGTGTTGTTTGATCTTTCGCATCGATCGCGGTCGCAAGAGCCTCGGCCGTCGCGAGGTGAAGCTTGCTCAGTGCTTCGATCTCGTTTGTCTTTGACTGCAAACGCGATCGAGCACTGCGATAGATAAAATAAGTAGCAAGAATCGAAATCGGAGTGAGAATGAGATAGGGCAAAAGAAACGTGCCGTAGATCAGTTCGAGCAAAAGCGGAATCAGGAGCAACGTCCACGCGATCCATAGCTGGTTCGCGTGCCACCAGTGGGTCAACAACTCGCGCACGAATGCTGCCGGAGACAGAGCTGGGAGCAACTCAGCTTTGTCTCCGGTCAATTGGGCAAGTGGCAGCCCCTGTCGGGCGGGCTGCCGTGCTGGGTGAGATGTTTCACTTCTCGTGGGTGGTGTCATAGAACTTTGCGGCTACGGACCCCGTGCGGAGAGCCCGCGAAGCCAAAAGGCCTCTTCGCCGCGCTGTCCTACTTTTCAACTGCTGTGCCGCACAAAAGTCCGCGTTTTCTCGATTAAGTTACGGGCTCTATTCCATTCTGACAGGTCAGATTGAGAAGTTCAGTCAAGCTGATAAACTAGCGCGCGCCAATAATGGAAGCTCGTCCTAAACAAGTCGGATATGTCGATCTACTGCGCCGAAATCGCAGCTTCAGACAACTATGGCTCGGTCAGGTTGTCAGTCAGATGGGCGACTGGTTCGACACGCTCGCGCTTTACACGCTCATCCTTCAACTAACTGGTTCGGGTCGTGATGTGGGTCTGCTACTCGTCGCGCGTTTTGTACCGAGTTTTTTCTTCGGACCGATCTCGGGTGTGATTGCTGACCGGTTCAGCCGGCGGCAAATCATGATCATTTCTGACATCCTGCGCGCGTTCGTGGTGCTGGGTTTTCTTTTTGTCCGTCGTGCCGATCAATTGTGGATAATTTATGTGCTCACTGTTTTGCAGTTGGGCCTCTCGACTTTTTTCGAGCCTGCAAAAACAGCCGCCATTCCTTCGATCGTCGAACCCCGTGAGCTGGTAACCGCAAACGCGATATCTTCCGTAACGTGGTCGGCAATGCTCACACTCGGCGCGGCCATCGGCGGTCTGATCACCGCCACGCTTGGAACTGATGCCGCGTTCATTCTCGACGCGTTTAGTTACATTTTATCGGCAGCGTTGATCGCCAGCATTCGTGTCCCGAAGCGTCAAAAGCGGGAACGACAAAAGCTCTCGATCGGCCGCATGCTGGGAATAACCGAGACGATCGATGGCATCAGGTACGTCAAAGATCGACCAAAAGTGCTTGCGGCATTGCTCGTCAAACCTGCGTGGGGTCTGGGTGGAGGAATCCTCACGTTATTAGCGGTGTTTGGTGAACGGATATTCCCGATGGGTAAAAACGCGGGCGGCGGAATCGGTGTACTATTCGCGGCGCGTGGAATCGGAACGGCCATTGGTCCTATTGTCGCGCGGCGACTTTCCGGCGAAGGCGAGCGAAGCATGCAAGCCTCCATCGGCATTGCATTTCTCATCGGCGGCACTTTTTACATCGCGTTCGGTCGCGCAACGAACTTCGTTTTCGCACTCGTCGTGCTTGGAATCGCACATTGTGGTGGCAGCATCCTGTGGGTTTTCTCCACGGTGATACTGCAGAAAGAAGTCGTCGATAACTTTCGTGGGCGTGTTTTCGCAGCCGAGCTTGCGCTGGTGACGCTAACCATGGCAGCGTCCAACTACGTTACCGGTGAATTGCTCACTCGCTTCAATCTGTCGCCGCGCACGGTAACTGTCGGCATCGGCATCATTTTTCTGCTGCCCGGTGTCACATGGTTTTTGACGCGGCGCTGGTGGAATAGATCGACGCGTGAGACAGCCCGCACTCTACGGCTCGACGATGCGCGTGAGCAACAAGTGGTTCATACTTCAGTAGAGTAATGGCTGATATGCGAATCAAGGTCGGAGTTATGGGATCGGCGGCGTCGGAGAGTGCGCGGCTCGAAACTGGTAACACGCTCGTAGCCAGGGCCGAGCGCCTCGCACAGGCGATCGCAAGCAAGGACGTCGTGCTTCTTACGGGTGCGACTACGGGCATTGTTTATGTCGTTGGTAAGACAGCTCACGATGCTGGTGCGTTTCACATTGGGGTCTCGCCGGGCAGCAACGAACCCGAACACAGCGAGCTATACAAGTTGCCCACGGACGCGTGTGACGCGTTGATCTACACGGGATTTGGGTTGAAAGGACGAAATGTCGTGCTGGTGAGGTCGTGCGATATCGTGCTGTTCGTCGCCGGCGCGATGGGCTCGCTCAACGAATTCACGATTGCGCACGATGAAGGGAAGGTTATTGGCTGTCTCACAGGAACTGGCGGCGTCGCGGACGAATCGGAATACCTGCTGCAACGCTTTGGGAAACGAACCACGGCGCAAGTCTTTCACAATGAGGATCCGGAACAACTAATAAGTGACTGTATCAACGCTCTCAAGTAAATATACGGGCCATCCAATCGGCGAATCAGACTTCCATAACGAGATCTGGCAGCGGTGCGA
>DATNFX010000251.1:0-6598 GCA_035606195.1 Pyrinomonadaceae bacterium | reverse complement strand
TCACGTTGCCGAAGCGCAGAATGGCAGTGTGAAGACGTTTGACATCGGACCAGGAGATTGTGGGTTTGAAGCGGGGACGCTGGAGCACTTGCGTGGTGGAGATGCTGAGGCGAATGCCCGGATCGTGAGTGCCGTGCTTTCGGGCGAACGCAAGGATGAAGCGAGGACGTTGGTGATCATGAATGCTGCTGCCGCGCTTTTCCTTGGGGGAGCCGCTGCTGATTTGCGTGACGGCGCGAACATCGCTGCGAATGCGATCGACTCAGGTGTCGCGCGGCAGAAGTTGGAACTGCTGATTGAGGCGACGAGCGGCCCGTGATGAATATCCTGTCGGAGATTATCACTAAGAAGAGAGAGCGTGTACTCGCTTCGAAGGCTTCGGTTCTGCTCGAGCAGATCCAAGATCTGGCTGGGAAAGTGCGAAGCAACGCAGCGCCGCATGCGTTAAGCAAGGCTCTGCAGGGAGAGGGAGTCCATGTCATTGCTGAATTCAAGCGCCGCTCGCCGTCGAAGGGAATTATCCGGCCCCATGCCGATTTGGTTCAGATCGTTCAAGGGTACGAGGCAGGAGGCGCCACGGCGATTTCTGTGCTGACTGAAGAGGATTACTTCTCCGGATCGCTCGATGATTTGCGAATTGTTAAAGCGACTGTCACGTTGCCGGTGCTGCGCAAGGATTTTGTTTTCGACGAGTACCAGGTTTACGAATCTGCAGCCGCGGGTGCTGATGCGATTCTGCTGATCGTGGCGGCGCTTGATGACGAGTTGCTCCTGGGGTTACGCAGTCTTGCTGAAGACGAGCTCGGTCTCGACGCGCTTGTCGAGGTTCATACGCGCGACGAGATGAGAAGAGCCGTGGCGTGCGGCGCGAAGCTGATCGGGGTCAACAATCGCGACCTGCGCACGTTCGAAGTGTCGCTCGAGACGTCGCTTTCGCTCGCTCGTGAAGCGCCCGCGGATGCATTGCTCGTCAGCGAAAGCGGTTTGCGCACTCGCGCGGATCTGAGCCGGCTGCAAGCTGCCGGCTTTCGCGGCTTCTTAATAGGCGAAACATTCATGCGCGCCGACGACCCCCAACAAGCCCTGCGGAACGTACTGTAGGGGCGGCCCTCCGTGGCCGCCCGTGGTGTAGTTAAGGGTTCAAGGGACGACGGTCTCGGGTTTGGCGAACAAGATCAAAACCACGGGCGGCCACGGAGGGCCGCCCCTACAGTACGTTCGGTGGTTAATGATGACTCTGATCAAGATCTGCGGCATAACTAATCTCGAAGACGCCGTTGCGGCGGTTGCTGCGGGTGCGGAGGCGCTCGGCTTCAACTTCTACAAGCCGAGTCCGCGTTATATCACGCCGCAAAGGGCTCGCGAGATCATCGAACAGTTGCCGGACTCAGTGATAAAAGTCGGGGTTTTCGTAAATGAAGAGTCGGAAATCGTGCAAGACATCGCAAACGACTCGGGCATAACTGCAATTCAACTGCATGGCGACGAGTCGCGCGACTACTGTCACGAACTCGCCGCCAACCAATACGTAATCAAAGTTCTCGCTGTGTCAAACGACTTCGATCCGACCATCATCCAGCGTTATCAAGTGCAAGCAATAATGCTAGACACGAAACACAACACCCTGCGCGGCGGAACGGGTCGCGTGTTTGACTGGTCTATCGCACAGCAGGTCAGCAAACTTGTTCCGAAGCTGTATCTCGCCGGCGGGTTATCACCCGAAAATGTCGCCGAAGCCATTGAAACTGTTCGCCCGTATGCCATCGATGCATGCAGTTCACTCGAGACCAGCCCCGGAACAAAAAACCACGCCCGCATGCGCGCGTTTGTAACCGCGGCCAAGAGTGTTAAACCTTGAGCTTGCCCTTGGTGCCGGAGTATTCTAAGTCTTGCCCCAAAACATAAAACTTTCAGAACATCCTCCCCTTATAAATTTATTGGACCCGTCGACCCCTGTTAGTCTAACTATGACCCCGCGGCCTGAAAAAGAACCAATTACCCGACCTTCAGAGCGTGCGCGCGGCCGCGTCTTGCTGATTGCGGAAGAGAAGCAGCCCGAGTTCGTCGATGCCGTTTCTGCGCGAGGTATAGACGTTTTCGGGGTTTCAAACGGCGCCGCCGCGATGGTGTCGTTGACCCGAACCCGACCACATCTCGTCATTGCACACGCGTCGACGCGTGGCTTGCGATTTAAAGAACTGGCGAAGTTGCTCGCGCAATCAGAAGATGGAATTCCGTTGCTGCTGGCCGGATCCGAACACTCGACTGTGAGCCTGAGATACGGCGCGATGGTCGAAGGCGCCTTTGACTATTTCTCATTGCCGCACGAGCTCGACCTGTTGGTTGAGAGAACACAACAACTGGTGTTGCTGCGGCAGAAGATCGATCTGTTGCGCGCTGACGCTGATCTGGATTCGTTAACGGGACTTGCCAATCGCCGTCGTTTCCGTGTGGCGCTTGCGCGTGAGGTTGAACGATGGCGTCGCTATCGAGTGCCATGCGCGTTGCTGATGCTCGATATCGATCATCTCAAAGCCGTCAACGACAAGTTTGGCCATCCAGTGGGCGACATGGTCATCCGCCAGATCGCGCAGACGTTGAAAGACGTCTCGCGCGACAACGACACCGCAGCGCGACTTGGCGGCGAAGAGTTCGCGTTGCTGCTCGCCGGCGTCGATCTTCAGCGAGCTGTTCTGGCTGCTGAGCGTTTGCGAGTGGTGTTGAGTGGTAAGCGTGTTGAGAGTGTTGGGAATGTGACTGTGAGCATCGGCGTCGCGGGATGTCCGGAGAACGCGACCTCCGAGCGAATGCTCTACTCCGCGAGCGACGGCGCGCTGTATGTGTCGAAGAATTCAGGACGAGACCGCGTCTCGGTGGCGCCGCCATTACAAGAAAAATTACCAGGAGTCTGAGATAGGTCCTATAGGACCTATTGGACCTATATCGAATGAGTTCAATCACACAGCCGGATGCTTTGGGCCACTGGGGACAGTACGGCGGTCGCTTTGTGCCGGAAACGTTGATGGCGCCGCTCGAGGAATTGACCGCTGCGTATCTCGCAAGCCGTGACGACGAATCTTTCCAATCAGAACTTCACGAGCTTCAGCACAACTACGCCGGCAGACCCACGCCCCTCTTCCACGCCGCAAGACTGACCGACTACTGCGGCGGCGCGACAATCTACCTCAAACGCGAAGATCTCCTGCACACCGGCGCGCATAAGATCAACAACACGATTGGCCAGGTCCTGCTCGCTCGTCGCATGAACAAGCAACGCATCGTCGCCGAGACGGGCGCGGGTCAGCACGGCGTCGCAACCGCGACTGTCTGCGCGTTGTTTGGACTCGATTGTGTGGTTTACATGGGCGCCGAAGACATGCGTCGTCAGGAGTTGAACGTTTTTCGCATGCAACTGCTCGGCGCGGAAGTTCGTGAAGTAAACGCCGGCTCGCGAACTCTCAAAGACGCAATTAACGAAGCGCTGCGCGACTGGGTCACAAATGTCGGCGACACCTATTACCTGCTCGGCAGCGCTCTTGGTCCACATCCCTACCCGCTCATGGTGCGAGACTACCAAAGTGTAATCGGACGCGAAGCACGCACTCAGATCCTCGAACAGGAAGGGCGTCTGCCGGATGGTCTGATTGCCTGTGTCGGTGGTGGATCGAATTCCATCGGGCTCTTTCATCCGTTTCTATCTGACTCGTCGATCAAGATGATTGGTGTGGAAGCCGGCGGTTCAGGCAACGAGTTGGGCCAACACGCGGCGCGTTTCAACGGCTCAGGCGGTGGGCGCCCGGGCGTGTTGCAGGGAACAATGAGTTACGTGTTGCAGGATAACAACGGGCAGGTTGCTGCGACTCATTCGATCTCGGCGGGTCTCGATTATCCATCGATCGGTCCAGAACACGCGTTTCTGCACGATGCCGGGCGCGTCGAATACGTTTCAGTATCCGACAGCGATGCCCTCGAAGCGTTTCAACTCCTCTCGAAACTCGAAGGGATCATTCCCGCACTCGAGTCGGCTCACGCTGTAGCCCACGCGATCAAAACGGCGCGGCAGATGAAACGGGACCAACTCCTGATCGTGAATCTGTCGGGCCGTGGTGACAAAGATATAAATTCCGTTCGCGAAGAGTTGGGGGCGTAACGCTTTGGGACGCATCGCTGACTCTTTCACAACTCTCAGGCGCGCAGGTAAGAAGGGATTCATTCCTTTCATCACCGCCGGCGATCCCGATCTCTCCACTACCGAAAAACTCCTCGTTACTCTCGCTCACTCGGGCGCGACGTTGATCGAACTCGGCGTTCCGTTTACCGATCCGATGGCTGATGGTCCCGTGATTCAACGTGCCTCGGAAAGAGCACTCAGGAATAACTTTGGTCTCCAGGAAATCCTGGACACCGTCGCTCACGCTCGAAACCAGATCGATATTCCGATAATTCTCTTCAGCTACTACAACCCGCTGTTTCAGTTTGGTTTGAAGCGACTCGCTGAGAGCGCGAAGAATGCCGGGCTTGATGGCGTTCTCGTTACGGATCTCTCGCCCGAAGAGGCTGGTGAATTTCAAAGTGAATTGCGTGCTTGTGATCTGGACATGATTTTCCTGGTGGCGCCGACCTCGACTGATGAGCGTTTGAAGCTGGTTGCCGAACGCGCGAGCGGGTTTATCTATGCTGTTTCGCGTGCCGGCGTGACTGGAACTCGTGAAACAGTGAGCGCCGAAGCCGAAAAGCTCGTGAATCGTTTACGGAAGTTTTCAGAGCTGCCCGTAGCGGTAGGGTTTGGAATTTCGAGCGCGGCGCAGGTTGCTGATGTGCATCGTTATGCAGATGCTGTGGTCGTTGGGTCGGCGATAGTGGCCGAGATGGAACGATTACAGAGTAGTCCTGATCTCGTGGAGCGGATCGGTAATTTTTTGACAGGATTAACCTGATGTTCAGGATTTACAAGATGTGGTAAAGTGCATGCTCGAACACGCACTTTACCTCACGAGGGGTCGTTTCAAAAACCTCACCCCTCAAGCGAAAATTGTCTGTTGCAAGTGTGAAACACTGTGCTATCATCTGCTCACTTTGAGAAGAGGAGCGGAAGAAAGAGATGTATGTAATGGCTGATGACCGAGCAAATGCAGACCGCGGCCGCGCTGTTGAAGCGGCTTTAGCAAACATTGAAAAGAAGTTTGGCAAGGGATCGATTATGCGATTGGGCGAACGTGAGGTGTCGGATATACCGGCAATTTCCACGACTTCGCTCAGCCTCGACGCTGCTATCGGCGTCGGCGGAGTGCCGCGGGGCCGCATCGTCGAGATTTATGGCCCAGAGAGCTCCGGCAAGACGACGCTCGCGCTTCACATCGTGGCGGAAGCTCAGAAAGCAGGTGGCGTCGCCGCGTACATCGATGCCGAGCATGCGATGGATGCCGACTATGCCGGCAAGCTCGGAGTCGACATCGACCAGTTGCTGATTTCACAACCGGATTCCGGTGAACAGGCGCTCGAGATTGCCGAAGCGCTCGTACGTTCGAATGGCGTTGACGTGATTGTCGTCGATTCTGTTGCCGCACTCGTTCCACGCGCAGAGCTCGACGGCGAGATGGGTGATTCATTGCCAGGCTTGCAGGCGCGCTTGATGTCGCAGGCGTTGCGCAAGCTCACGGCGATCGTGGCACAGTCAAACACCTGCTTCATCTTCATCAACCAGATCCGAGAAAAGATTGGCGTGATGTTCGGCAGTCCGGAAACGACCACCGGCGGCCGCGCGCTCAAGTTTTATTCTACCCTTCGACTCGATATCCGTCGCATCGGCGCGATCAAAGACGGCGATCGCGTGGTTGGCAATCGCACCAAAGTTAAAGTGGCAAAGAACAAGGTTGCGCCGCCGTTCCGCGAGTGTGAATTCGACATCATGTATGGCGAAGGCATTTCGCGTGAAGGTGACCTGCTGGATCTCGCAGTTGCGCAAAGGGCAGTTGAAAAGAGTGGCGCCTGGTTCTCTTACAAGGGCGAACGACTCGGCCAGGGCCGCGAAAATGCCAAAGTCGCGTTGCGAGAGAATCCGGAAACACTGCGAAAGATCGAACGCGATGTGAAGGTGAAGCTCGGTCTTCCCGTTCGCGAAGAGCCGGAAGCTGTAAAGGCCGCCACGAAGTAAGCCACAAACGGCACAAAAAGCACAGAAGGCACAAAAAAGGATCCTTCTTCTTTGTGCTTTTTGTGCATTTGTGCCTCTTGTGGCCCTTTTTGTGGCGTAAACTGTCTCGGAATGTCATCAGTTCTAATAAAGAACGGCACGCTTGTGACGATGGATGGTCGAAACTCCATTGTGCGTGGCAATCTGCTTGTCCGAGATCAACGTATCGTAGAGATTGGGGGCACAGGACAGACGGCCGACACCGTGATCGATGCTGCTGACTGTGCTGTCATTCCCGGTTTTGTACAAACACACATTCATCTTTGTCAGACAATTTTTCGCGGCGCAGCCGACGATCTTGCTCTCATCGATTGGTTGAAACAGCGAGTATGGCCCATGGAGGCGGCCCACTCTGCTGCTTCGATCAGAGCGTCGGCACGTCTTGGTATTGCCGAACTGATCAAA
>DATNFX010000250.1:0-4038 GCA_035606195.1 Pyrinomonadaceae bacterium | reverse complement strand
GAGCACAAATCCCAGTTCGTGAGTTCCTTTGCACTTCAGCCAGGCTGCGGAAATCTCGCGTAGCTCGTCGTTGATTGTCTCGGCGCCTTTGGCGAATGGATGGTGTTCGCTGACAACAAGTCCTTCGCGTCGCGCCTTGTTGGTCGCGGCGCGCACCAATTCCATCCTGCCACCGGCGAGGGTGAAGCGGTTCAGATCGAAGATTGCTTCTTTACCGATCTGTACGTCCGCGAAACCCTCCTCCCGGAATGCGTCCAACATCGGAGGCGAAACCTGGTAAGCGCCAACCGGCTTCGACATGGCAGCAGTGAAATCGCGGATGAGCCGGCTTGCGTCCTGTGGTGCACATACGGGATCGCCGGCGATCAAAGCGACACCGCCGCTAACCTGGTAAGCGAGAAATCCGTCCACGTGCGGTGACGTGAAGTAGGATTTCGGACCCTCGAGCAACACGTACGAGCTCGAGCTTGCGCCGTACTGGCGGACCCACGAATCGAGTTTCGCTTGCTGCACTTGCATAGGCGGTTAGTAACTCAGGTGGTTTTTGTAGTGCCGGTGATGTTTGTGATGACGGTGGTGATGGTGCTTCCAGTAATTCTTGTCGTGCTTGTCCTTGGCGTTAGCTGTGGCTGACTGCAAACCGAAGGTCGCGGCACCGAATAGAACTACGGCGCCGAGGGCGAATGAAACGAGTTTCTTCATAGTTAGTTTTCCTTTCAAAAGACATCCGAGCGAAAGGGTAGGTGGCAACGGTCATGCCAGCCACAAAAACAGAGGATGTGCGGCCAAAATGGACCACGCCGAGCGTGACACCTTTGCCGCCGCCACAAGAACGCCACAATTTATTAGGCGTCGTGGGACGTACTGGAAACTGGTCGAAACGGCACGACGCTGTGGAATGTGTTGGGGCCACGGGACGTACTGTAGGGGCGGCCCTCCGTGGCCGCCCGGCGTGGAATTCGATCTTTTGCAACACAATCGATCAGACATTTGGCAAAGAGATCAATTCGACGCCGGGCGGCCACGGAGGGCCGCCCCTACAGTACGTACCGCGCCGCCCAATTAATCCGTGGCACCCAATTAATCCGTGGCGCCCACAACCAATCGGTGGCGCGCCCACATAATCCGTGGCACCCACATAAACAAGCACAAAAAGCTGAAAGATTTAGCCGGATCGGAGGTGGCATTGTCCTTGCCAAGCAAGCCGAAGGTGAGGATGCGAACCGTAAAGCTCCATTCAAAAACAACGCTGCTGAGCTCCGTGTTGACCGTCGCAATGCTGATCGCAGCACTCGCCGTCACCAGCGCCGCCATCGCCAACATCGAACGCAACGACGACCAAACCCTCGTCGAGACTCAAGCGCGCGATCTGGCACAACACATCAGCGACATCGGTTCTCACGATCCCGAAGCCCTGACGCGCGCCGCGAACCTGATCAAAGGCTCTCGACCCACGATCGTAAGCGTCCGCGTCTGGCAACTCTCGCAGGGAGACTTCACAGAAAAGACGGCAGCCGCCGGAAGCGCGCCCGCGACACCCATCCCTGAAGACACAAAAAACGTCCTGCGCGGCGGCCCCGGACGCACAGTCGTCAACGAGATTAAGTCGGATTCAAACCAATCGTTGTATCGCGCCTTTGCAATCATTCTCGAGAACGGCCGGCCGAGCGGCGCGGTCGAGATCGTCCAACGCTTCGACAGCATCTGGGCCGTAGCGTTTGGTTACCTAAAGAGCGTCATCTGGATATTCCTGATCGCGATCGGATTGGTACTCGTCGGTACATATTTCTTATTCCGGCAACTGCAACTGACTACGAGACTCGAAACTGAGCAAGGCATCCTGCGCGATCGCGTTCGCGAAGCAACCATCGAGCTGGAGAAACGAAATCAACAGCTTCAGGAAACGAACCTCGAACTCTGGCGCACCAACCGCCGCATGAATGAACTCGGCCGTCTTGCAGCAGCAGGTCAAACAGCCGCGCACTTCGCACACGAAGTCGGGACACCGCTCAATCTAATCAGCGGCCACGTTCAGTTACTCAAATCCGACTTGGACCGCGATCCACGCGACGCCGAGTCGCGCATACGCACTATCAGCGCTCAGATAGAACGTATCGAAAGAATCGTGCGCCGTATGCTCGACAAGACAAGATTCGAAACCGAGCTCGCGCCACTCGATCTGAATTCAGTGTTGCGCAAACTCTGCGACGCCATGTCGCCTGCGTTCGACAAACGGAACATCCATCTCATCGAGACTTTTGCTGACAACCTGCCGCCAATAGCAGGTTCGTCGGACCGGTTGCAGCAGTTGTTCCTGAACCTCATCAACAACAGCCTCGACTCGATGCCCGAAGGCGGTGACATTCATATTCAGACTTCGATCGAAAACAAGCCGCAACGCATCGTCGTCGACTTCACCGATACCGGAACGGGAATGACACCGGAAGTCATGAGTCACATCTTTGATCCGCTTTACACGACGAAAGATCGCGGCCACGGCACGGGCCTCGGTCTGGTGATCGTTAGTCAAATCGTTTCGGAGCACGGCGGGAAAATTGAAGTTAAGAGTGAATTGGGAAGAGGCACGCGTTTTCGGCTGACGTTCGCGGCAATTCCGAATGACGTGCCGGTGCTAGTTGAGAACCATGAACCTGAGTTGGAAGTAGGTATTCATTCATGAAACACATTCTTGTTGTCGACGACGATCAGGATTCATGCGAGTTGCTGCGCGAGATCTTCTGCGCTGAAGGATGGCAGGTCGACACTGCACTCAGTCCATCACAAGCCTTCAGCGTTGCAGAAAAAGAGAAGATCGATCTGGTTGTCAGCGACGTGAATCTCGAAGCAAACCAATCCGGGTTGGACCTGTTAAAAGACTTGCGCGCGCAGTGTCCCGTAATCCTGGTCACCGGATTTGGCACCCTCGACTCAGCAGTCGAAGCAGCACGAGAAGGCGCATGGGACTTCATTTCGAAGCCTTTCAAGGTGCAGGAAGTTGTTGCGATTGCGCGCCGTGCTCTCGAGCAGGAAAGAAGTAGTGCCGGCGTTGAGCAGCGCGCGGAGCAGATTTCGGCGCCTTACGAACAGGGCGGATTGCTCGGACGTTCCCCGGTAATGATCGGGCTTTACAAAGAGATCGCGCGCGTCGCGCCTACACGTTCGACGATCCTGATCGTCGGCGAGTCTGGAGCGGGCAAGGAGCTAGTGGCGCGATCGATTCATCAACACAGCACGCGGTCTGCCGGACCATTCGTGGCAGTTAACTGCGGAGCTCTTACCGAAACACTTTTGGAAGCAGAGCTCTTTGGTCACGTTCGCGGCTCATTCACGGGTGCTGTCGCCGATCGCAAGGGGCTTTGGGAAGAAGCTGCTGGTGGAACGCTGTTTCTTGACGAAGTCGGCGAAACGAGTCCGGCATTCCAGGTAAAACTGTTGCGCGCTTTGCAGGAAGGAGAGATCAGACGTGTTGGCGCGTCGAAGGCTACACAAGTCGACGCTCGTATCCTGGCGGCCACAAACCGCAACCTCGAGCAGGACGTAAAGGCAGGAAAGTTTCGTGAAGATCTTTTTTACCGGCTCAGCGTTGTAACGTTGCGAGTGCCTTCACTCAAAGAACGCCGTACAGATATTCCATTGCTGGCAGAACGCTTCCTCAGCCTCGTGCTGGACAGAGAAGGACACAAGCAGTTGACTCTGTCGGAAGAAACTATCCGCACCCTCGTGGCTTACAACTGGCCCGGCAATGTGCGTGAGCTCGAGTCGGCGATCGAATATGCCGTGCTGCACGCGCGTGGTCACGCGATCGATCCGGAAGATCTGCCTGAGAAACTTCAGTCGGCCCAGGTACGCAGCGCCGCACGTTCGCCACTCTCTGCTCTCTTCGAAGATCTACCGGCGCTCGACGAACTCGAACGACGTTACCTGCTCTACATTCTCGAAGTCGCCGGCGGTAACCGCACGCGCGCCGCCGAGATCCTCGGCATCGATCGCCGCACTCTTTATCGAATGATCGAACGCTACGGGATCGATAAAGCCACT
>DATNFX010000249.1:0-14973 GCA_035606195.1 Pyrinomonadaceae bacterium | reverse complement strand
AAATCCTCGTCATTCGGCAGGATGCGAAGACTGATGCCGGGCGCATTCGTAATGAACGGCGGCATCATGAACGTGTTGTAGCTCTGTGGCGGATAGTTCGCCGGACCGGGATTCGCCACGTCATTGATCGAGAACGTCAGCAGGAAATTGCCAGGCTGGCTGGTATCAATGACGATGGGTTGACCAGGCTTGTGATTGTTTGAGATGGGTTCGGCATTGCCGGGCGCTTGAAGCGGAATCGATCGATAGTGCCAAACCGTAACCGGCGGACAAGACTCAGCAGAAAGCTCCTTGCCAAACTGAAAAACAGAAAACGTCGCCGGCTCATGGGTGCCCTGATTTAGAAACTGTGAGCCCGTTCCATGTTGCTCCGCATAAATTCCCTGTTGGTTGGAAACAAAGTAGTAGTCTGTTTCGTCCAGAACAACTCCCAAACTCGAGTTTACAAGTCTGAACTTCGCGCCCGGACTTCCTAACACTTGTTGAGCCTCGGCGTTCGCAGTGATGTCGAAGTCAAAGATCCAACCTTTCTGATCTCCCGCTCCGGTCTTTGCGTAATTGACTTCGCCAACACTCACGCTCGTCGACCCGTTGTAAACCACGAGCGACACGCTGCCGAAATCATACTTCGAATTCGAGGGTGGTGGTCCAGGCTGGTAGTTGTCAGGGAACGTGCCGACGAAATCGGCCGACACAATGTTCTGGTTCACCTGTAGCACTGCCGGCGCCAACGCGATCAACCCATTGTTGCCATTATTCTGCGAGCCCGCCGGCGTCGCGATCGGAGTTTGATTACAGACCATCAACCTTCCGGTCGGTGTCGTCAGAATGTGCTCGTCCTGGTACAACGGCGCGATCGTGCCGACGATTTCAAGATTGCCCGGATTCGTTTTTCCCTGCTTGTAAAGGGCTTCGATCTTATCGTTCCCACGGACAGTCGCCTGGAAACGAAACAGGTAGTAGCGAAGAATGGCGCCAACAATTTTCGGATCCTCAAATCCCGGGATGCCAAATTTTGACGACTTATCCTTCCGAATGACGTGGTAGACGTACCCACCCGCGCCACCATCAGCAGTGAGGTTCACGTTCCGATAAAAGTTCAACCACTGGCAGGCGCCCTTGGATGCTGGTCCACTTATAAAAGTCGTTCCATCTTTGGCTAACGAAACTCCGTCGAGAAAAAATTGCGTCGCCGGTGGTGAACCTTCGGAGTTGACGTCGGTGATATGGCCATTCTCAAAAACAAGATTGGCGCCCAGCAGATTCGTCAGCGGCACATCGCTATTAGCCTGTGTGTAAATCTCGCCGGGACCTGTTTGGACGCCGATAACCTGCGTCGTGCCCATCGTCATATCCATCCCGCCGTAGTAATTCCACTCGGCGGGAATAATCTGCCGCGTCTGTCCGGGTTGGCCCATGACGTCGAATGTTTGTGCTTTCTGCACCCAGGCCATAAAGGCATCATCAGACATTCCATAGGTGCGTGCCCGAACAAGTTTGGAATCGATCAAAGCGAGAGGCTGCCCGGCGAATGGTCCCCACGAGCTCGGCAACGCAGCGAAGTTCCCATAGTCGTCGTTATTCGCAGTACCTGGGTTTAACTGGATCGTTCCTTTGAAATTGATACGCGGAAATTGAAACAGACTCATCGCTCATCTCCCATCCACAGATTACGCAGATTAGTAACTGTGTGGCTTAGTGGTCTTACCGAACGCGGCCTTCTTATGCGGCGGAGCCCATCCCGCTGGAATCGAATTCACATTGAAGTTCGGCACGTTGTAGTTGTTGGCGACCAGGTAAATCCAGAGTTGCAGCGCAAGTCGTTTACCCGACGACATATCGCGTGTGATCGGCATTGCAAACGTGCTCTCGAGAGCCGCGTCTTGCGCGATCGCGTTCCAGATTCCCGACAGGTTGCTCTTTACTGCTGCCTCACTGCCAAGGTTTACAAACTTCAACATCACATTGAAAAGCATGTCGTAGAGATACAGGATTTCCTTGTACACAAACTGCCACGCCTGCGTTTGGTCGTACGTCCTGTTCCATAGATCGACAAAGGCCTGCGGCACCTGATCGTCGAAAGGCAGCACGCGAACAGTGGTGTAAAACGCGCTGTCAATGAATGAGAAGGAAGCCGGCGGTTGCGGTAGCGTGTCGCCGGAAAACGGAAAGAAGCCAAGCACGGGGAAACCGGGGTTCTGCGCCTTGATACCGACAATTGCAATACCGTTCTGATCGGTTGAGAAAACGGCGACATCGGCCGAGACCGGCGGATTCGAACCCGGGACCGGAACACTCTTCTGCTGGCCATTGGTGAAGTTCACGAATGGTGAACACGTTGACTGGATCAGGTTCAGGCCCGAATCATATCTCGCCACCAGTAAGTTGACGCCGGCAGCGGGTGTGCCCATCTGACAGACCTGGACCTGGAATTCTGTCTGTTGATTCTGATCGAGGTAGATGCCGCGCGTGTCAGTCTCCGCAGTGTACGACTGTTCCAGCAAGGCCGTACTACCTTGCACCTGAATCGCGAGCGAGCCGCCTAGCAAGAGCTTGCCGGTCTTAGAATCCCTGCCCTTCTCGGAGTTTGGGAATGTGATGTCGATGATGCCGGCTTTCGCTTCGTACGCCGACTGCTGGTATTGGGTGTAGTCGATCGTTGCAATCGAAGTGAAGCTTCCGTTCGTTACGACGCCGACACTAAGGGAGCCAAAGTCAGCTTTCGTAAGAGTAGACGGCCACGATCCCGGCACACCGAGTTCGGGTATCACGCCACTGAAGTCCAGCGAAATCAAGCCGGCATCGTAGTCAACGTTAACCGCGCCCGGACCGAGGGGAACGGGATCTCCAGCAGACTTAACCGCGGTAGTCTTTAATTCGTGACCTGCAACCCTGACTGGTAGCTGAACCGGCTTAATCGTCGCAGCCGGCAGGCCTACCGGCGCAACGGGTGTGGAGAACTGCAGGGAACGTCCGCCAGGCACACTCGCGAGCTCACCCTGGTTCCAAAGGCCGATGACACCGACAAGATGGCTATAGCACGGATTGGAAAAGAACTGCGAAGTGTCGCCGCTCGTGTTCCACGCGTTCCATGCTGACGCCAAAGCTGTAGCCAACGACTCGTAATCTCGCGGCTGCGCACTTGTGCCGTTAAGGATGCCGTTCATGAAATAGAGATTCACGTAACCAGTGAAGCGGATCATGATACCGAGCGCACCCGGCTGAGCGGCCGCCTTTTTGAGTGCGTTAATCAGCGACGAATCGCCTCCCGACGGCCACGAAACCAAATTGAACGGAATACATGTCTGAAAGCAGACACCGATACTCGATGCCGGCGACGTGAGAGATTGATCCGTGCTGTAAATACGTTTCGGATTCAACCATCGCGAGTGCATCCTGTAAACGCGTGGTCCACTGGTGTTGTAGCTTCCGTCGCCAAACCGGAACTGTCCAAAATAGATCTGACTGGACCAGGGTGAAACCGGATTCGTATCAACGAGGCGTCCCGGACCATTGCCACCGTCTCCGCCGATCCCAACCGGTGTGCCGATAATTGGATCGCTGGTCACAGGCTGACCGTATCCAAGGTCGCCGCCGCTGATCGTGGTAACCATGTCCTGGTACTGCACGAACGAGACGCTGTGTGTACCGAACATGTTCCACTCAGCAGGCAGTCGGGGTCCTGGTGGCGCATCAACATCATCCGGCTGCAGCGCGATTGCCCACGGGCGAAACGTCGTATTGAAGTTGTCAGGTGTGATGCCTGGAGGAATCTGCGGTCCCTGTGTAGACAGGAAGTTCCAGTTCAGAGCTACCTTAGTTGGATCGTATGTCAGGAACTCCGCCCAGTCGTTGTTGTTAAAAGTGCATGGGTCCCATTCCATGAAACCCTTGAAATAGATGCGAGGAAAAGAGAGTACGCTCATTGGAGGCTCCTTCTACTGTGAGTTGGTTACAATCGCGGCAGGGTCGCCGCCATTTTCATCATTGAATCCGATTCTTCTGTCCCGATCTCGCCTTCCTTGTTCCATGCGATACCGACGACGGCGCGCACGGCGCCGGTGTCGTCGAGCACCGGCAGCGCGATCGCGGCTTGCGCGTCGACGGCTTTCGCGCCCGGCTTGATATTTCCCGTTTCATCCGTTTGCAAGTTGCAGGTTTGGACCGGCTGCTTCTTCACCTGGGCCACCCCGGCCATCCCCTTGCCATGTGGAACGTGGGCCACGATCGCGATCACCGGCGGCGGAATGTTATGTGCCGCCGTCAGGTATAGGTCGTCCCCTCGTTGCACATGCACTGTGCCGGCAAACGCGTCCAACTGTGCGATCAGGGCTTCCAGCCATCGCTGGTGAAGTTGATTCGTCTCGTACATATGTATACTGCCGTAGATTTACCTTGGAGCGGGTCAGTACAGGGAGCGGTAGCGACCTGGTCAGTGATCAGCATGCGATATCCTGGTGATTCTTGATTCCATGGTGACCAGGTCGCTACCGCTCCCTGTACTGACTCGATCCAAGAATGATTTCCTACTTTGGACCAAAGCTCTACTGTCTGTCATCACGATTGTCGCGCGTCGAAAAGTGGTCCAAGTAGGCGGCCCGTTAGCCAAAACAGGCCGGCTACCAGCAGGACCACACCAAACATCAACGACGTAGTCTGAAAATTCGCGACGGCCGCGCCAGTCAGCGCATAGATCAGCGCTGGTGGTAACGAGCCGACAAACGATGCCAGCGCTACGGTGCCCCAGCCAAGTGACGAAGCACCGGACATAATCGCCACTGTTTCTGCCAGCATCGGAATCGGACGCGTCACGATAATCGCCAGCACGCCCCATCGCTCCAGCATATTATTCGCGCGAGCCTGCTCTGCCGGTGTGACCACTCGCTCCAGGAACTTCCCCCCACGACGTCCAACCGCAAATCCCAGTAACGCTGCGCCCACACTACCAATTAACGACAACAGTGTCCCGACAACGACACCGAAGAGCGAGCCGTGCGCCACCATCACAAGACTCGACGGCACTGGCAAAAACACATCGGCAATCAGCAGACCCACACCCAACGCGGCTGCTAAAACACCTCCATGTTTCATCCATGGCGTCGGATCCGTTAAGAACGAAACGCCGAGTGCCTCAACGATAAAGAAAAGAATCATGAAGACGGCAATCAATCCGCCAACGATTAGGAAGTAGCGTTTCACGGTTTCTTATTTGCGCAACAGGTTGAATGCCTCGATCGTCGTACCGAACACGAATGATCGTCCCGGCGCCGGCGCTGTTTGAAAGTGTTCGAAGTAAAGCCCGTTCGTCAGATTCTGAATGCCGGCTGTAAACAACATTCGATAGCTTTCACGACGCACTGTAAACCCGGTGCGCAACGATTGGACGGTAAAAGAATTGAGACTCGCTACGGTGCCATACTCGGTCGCAATCGCAGCAGAGAGGTCTAACGGATCGGCACGTTTGACGCGCGCCTGGTAGCGAATCTCATATTCGGCAAACCACGATCGCCGCGCATTGTCGAATCGAAGACCATTAATCGTTCGCAAGGGCGTAATGTTAGATAAAGGAGCATCGCTCGCCGTGCCACGCAGCGGAATCGGCGTATCGCTGCGATTATAGAATTGGGCCAGAAGCCTTAAGGTATTCTCATCCGGCGTCAGGTTTGATCCCTTGAGTGCGCCGAATGTGCCGAAGGGCGTGATGATTCCCGTATGTCCCAATGGTAGACTCATTTCGTAGGCACTTTCAAAACCCTGAATGCGAGCGCGCGCTGTGTTGGTCCGTTGCACGTAGAGTACGCCGTGAAAGGGAAAGAACGGTGATATCGGCGCCAGACCCTTACCAGGATCGGCGGGCACAAGCAATACTGGGCCAAAGGCGGAACCAATGAAGTCTTTCAGATCATTCCTGAAGTAACCGAACGATGCATTCCATTTCGCGTGCTGAACTTTCACGCCCGCGTCATACTCGCTGCCGCGTTCCGGTTTCAAGGCAGTATTCGGAATCACCAACACGCTGAAAGTCGGATCGCCAAAATCACGGAGAAGATAACGCTCTGTAATTCCGGGTTCGCGGAAACTGTTTCCCCAGCGAAAGTATGGATTGATACCCTGAGGCAGACGCACCACCACTCCCGCGTTGCCAGTCACGACTGTGCGAGCGGTCGTTACGCCTTTGATTCCTTTAACCAGATCTACGATCCCATCCGTTCCCTCCGTGTTAATCGGACCAGGATTGGCAACCAATCCTGCGAAGCTTAGATCAAGCAACGTTGACTCAACACCGAGCGGAAAGCCGCGTGTTACACGCGCTTCAGTGCGCCAGTTGTCAACGCGCAGTCCACCAGTAAAACGAAGCCACCGATTGACATCATGCTCGAGCAAGTTGAACCAACCCCAGTTTCTATAAACGGAATCGGGATTGCTGGCGAGACCGCTAACGACTTTGAAAGGAGCAACGAAGTCAGTGCGCGAGAATTGATCGGCAGACGAATCACGCAGGTAACCAATGCCGGTTGTTAGCAATGTCCGAACTCCGGGCGCGAATGTAGCTTGGACGTCGACCGCGTAAGTCGTGATTGAACTCTTGTTCTCGGAGAGATTCCCGGCCGTAAATACTGACCGATTACCCGTAAGAACAGCCAGAGGATTTGACGGGATGTTTGAAGTGGGCGTAAGTGTCCAGCTACTACCGAGAGCAATCGGAGAGGTTAATGTATCGTCAGGGAAAGAAAATTTCTGACGGTAGAAACCGGCAGCGATTCGAGATAGCCAGCCGGTCAATTCCCGAGCTTCGTAACGCGCACTATACTTGTCTAAACGCCGGAAGCTGTTGGTCTGCGTACGCGGATCGAATGGAGTCGCGATGAATGAGAAGCCCAGGTTCTTATGCTGGCTATTCAACTGACGATAGCGCAGGCTCTGATTCTCGCGCGGAAAAAACAAAAGGTCGACCTGGTCGTTGAAACCATTCGCCTGCCCATTCGCAATCTCGGCTCCGGCCGGAAGACTCCAAACAGCATAAGTGCGCGCGACGCTGTTTCCCACCGCGTTCCCCATGTCCGTAACCAGCCGGCCTAGTTTCACAACGTCGTCGATTGAGATCGGTTGATTGCCGGCACTGTAGTTCGATTGACGAAAGAGTGAGCCGCCCAGTCGCAGCGCAAAGCCGGGACGGCTCCAATTCAGTGTCGTGGCGCCGCTGCGAAATTGACCGTTGCTGTGGAAGTCGCCGTTGAAACGCAAACCCAAATGATTGGTGTCGACATTGCTCGGCGGCACGGCTGTGATCAGGTTGACGACTCCAGCCATCGCATCTGAACCATACAAACTCGAGCCGGCGCCACTAAGAACTTCCGCGGATTCCAATTGGGTTACTGCCACGACTGCCGGAGAAACGCCGGAAGTCGGATCGCTGCGCATGTTATTGAGTCGCTCACCATCGAGAACGATCAAGACTCTGTTTGAAGCCAGCCCGCGGAGGCGAGGTCGCTCGAGTGCCGGATTGGCGATTACGGGGATGAGATTTGGTGTTCGCTCGATGGCTCGCGATGCTGAAACTGGACGGCGCTCTTCGATGTCAGACGCATTGGTCAGTGCAAGCATCTGTGGAGTATCAACGGCAACTCGCGCGTTGCCCTTTCCCGCGGTGACGGTGGTGCTGCTTTCGATCACGCCCGGGACGAGTGAAAAATCTTCCTGATAGCGAGCGCTCTTGTGCAGAGTGATAACGCGCGCGGCGACAGCAAAGCCGTGACTGTTTATGGAAAGCTGATAGGAACCATCGGGCAATTCAGTCAGTTCATACTTACCTGACGAATCTGTCTTTGTCTTCACTTCCCTGCCACTGGCGAGATTAAGCATCAGTACATCTGCGCTGACGATAACTGCACCAGTTTGATCGGTGATTGTTCCTGTGACTACGGCGCCGGTCGAGGCCGAGCGGCCCACGGCGATTCCCAACATAAGACAGAGTAAAGCGATGCCAATGCGGATGAGGTTTTTCATGTCGGGCAACGTGAGTTCTTACTTGGACTGCAGGCGAAGGTAGAGTATGCGAGGGTTTTATTTTGACGTCAATAGGCACCCACCTTGAAATTAGTGATGCGGTTTGGATTCTACGCGATGCGGTTTGAATTTACGCCGAAGGCGTTCGCTAATTTAAGCCCAGGGTTCGAGCGTAGCGAGAACCCTGGGGCTAAATTAAAATAGCGATTCAACCCTGAAAGGGTTCGGCAATTGGCGAACCCTTTCAGGGTTTTTTCGTGTTTTGTTTGCGATCCCAGGGTTGTCGCTGCGCTCCAACCCTGGGCTGGAATTAGCGAACGCCTTCGGCGTATTTTTCAAACTGCATCTCACCTTGAAGGGCCAATTTCGTGGCTCTTTGTATTTCCCAAAGCGGTGGCAAGAAACTTTCTCACTGTCAGCAACTGGTGTATGCTCTGCGCTGTTCTGATCATCGGCTGATCGCGCCATCGCAAAAACCGGACGCCATCCAAAGCTTACAATCTAACTCACCACAGAGGAGCATACAGAGTTATGTCTGACGAAAATCCAATCGTACGCTACGTGATTCATCCGGGCATCGGAGTCGCGCGCGTTGGTAATTCTCCGGACGAATATTTCATTGGCCCCGAGGCTCCCGGTGAGGTTCCGCAACCTGAGGGTGGTTTCAAAGATTCAGCGGGCCGGATAAAACGTCAGGCGGCACGGTTTCGCATCTACGAACTCAACAACGCAGGCGAGGCGATTCGCGAAATCACAGCGGATAATGCCGAGATCACATGGCGCGTACACGTCGCCAATCGCAAGGCCGCCTGGTACCAGTTTGAGAATGCGATGGATCTCGGAAAATTTGCCAAGACGACAGCCTTACGGAATAAATCGATCACCGGCGCGGATCGCCAAAAACTGATTATCGATCCTGGCCCACGTACGATCAGCGGTCGCAACATCCAGGGAGATCCATATCACTTTGACACCGGCAAATTCATGGGCATTAAGGTTCCACTCGGAGAGCTGCGAACTGACGACGCGGGACGCCTGATTTTCCTGGGAGGATTCGGCCACTCCGCCTCAGCCGACAATAAACCGGCAATAACTTTCGCAAACAATGACGGCTGGCACGATGACACTTCGGACGGTCCCGTGCGAGCAACCGTGAAGATTGATGGCCAGGAATTCGAAGCTGAGCCGGCAATGGTGGCTGTCACGCCTCCCAGTTACGGTCAGGGACTTTACGGTGTTGTGACAATGTACGACGTTGTCTTCGATCTATTTAGCCGCGATCCGAAGTTTGGGAAGTCACGGCGTCCTTCGTTCTGGCGCGACATCTTCCCCATCTTCGAACGCCTCGTTGATAACCAGTGGGTGAATAGCGGTGTCAGTTTTCTATTCGGTTCCGGTTCTCCATCCGACCTGACCGATCCCGAGTTGCTCTATAAGTTGTCGAGCCCTGCTGAAGAACACAAGCCGCTCCGCACTTCTTATTTCAATTGGTTTCGAAATCCCGCCGATGCTACCGGACCACAGGAGCCTGAGAAGTTGCCACCGTTTTACGGCGATGCATTTGGAGACTATAACGATCTCGGTATGGACGATCTGCCGGTTACTCCGACTCAGTATGAGTGGCTGCGAAACTGGGCCGATGGCGACTTCGATAGCGATCCCTCGCATCGAGAGCGTCCAGCAACACTTGATGCCTATCCCCTCGCCGAGCAGCCTCATGCGCTCGACGAAGCAAACCTCGAGAGCTGTCTTGGTGGTCCATTTCATCCGGGCATTGAGTTAACGTGGCCGTTGCGTGTGGCGACTATGTGGAAAGAGCCGTACCGGTTGAACGTTTTACCGGAAGGTCAGGAACCAAACATGAACTATGGCCCAAGTCTTTCGCCGGTTGAAGCGATGGGCCCTGGAGGTATTGTCGAATCCAGCGGTCCGGGCACGCTCACGTGGTGGTTAGGTGTTCCATGGCAAACGGATGAGGCCAGTTGTTTATCGGGCTATGAAATTGGAACGTTTCTGTCAGTTCCGTCTTTCTGGGCTGCGCGGGTTCCCAATCAGGTCCTTAGCGAGCGCTCATATAGACGTGTGCTCGACCAAAACCTGCCACTGGCCCAACGAATGAAACATTTGTTCTATCGCGTTGATTGGTTGCGCTACTTTGGACCGGACTACGACACGCGCATTAACGACAACGTCGCCAAGTGGGACAAGCTTGGAATAATTACGACCCGCGACGGATCAGCGGACCACGCCGAACACGGATTGCCCGCGCGCTTGTGGGTCGAAACTGGATTAGCAGCTGAGTTCACTAAATCTGATCCGACGTGGGAACAGGTTCGGATCGCTGAAAGACTAATCCAGGCTCCTGCAGAGGAAATGGCTGAAGTTCCTCTACTTGCGGCTAAAAAATTAGCGGCGGAGATAGACGAAGTTCCGTTACCTGCGAGACGACGCATTGTTGGTCGCGGCGAACTATAAGAGTACTCATGTTTACGACAGACGTGGTAATCGCCGGTGGAGGTCCGGCAGGAGCCGCGATTGCGCTCGCACTGGCAGGCCGCGGCATCTCTCCAATCATCCTGGAGGCACACTCTGAGTCGCAGATGAAAGTGGGAGAGTGTCTACCACCGACGATTAATCCACTATTAGATCATCTCGGACTAACGGAGCGGCTACGGCGAAGGGGAAATCTCCCTTGCTATGGAAACCGGTTTGTCTGGGGATCGAATTCCATTGAAGAGCGAGACTTTATCTTCGGGACAACTGGACCTGGTTGGCGCCTCGACCGGGCCGCCTTCGAAGATGAGCTAATGCAAGCGGCGACAGAAGCTGGTGCACGTTGGCATTACGATCGACGTCTGATGTCCTGCTCCAGAGAGAAGGACATGCGTTTCAAACTCACGGTCCGTGGTTTGAAAGGAATCGAAACGTATCGATCAAACTTTGTGGTTGATGCGACAGGCCGTGCTGCGCGTGTTGCCGGATCGCTTGGTGCTCGCCGCTTCATCTATGACCGGTTAGTGGGTGTCGCAGCAACGTTCCCAGACGTCTCTCACGGAACAGAGGAAGACTCATTCACACTGGTCGAGGCTGTTTCTTCCGGGTGGTGGTATTCATCACGGTTGCCTGGTGGGAAACTCATAGCGGTTTACATGACTGATGGAGATCTGCTCGACCGGGCAGTACTCCACTCAACAGACCATTGGCTCGCACTTTTAAAGCAAGCCACGCATACAGCAGAACGGGTACGTAAATACGGCAGTGGATCTCCATCTCAACCACGCATCCTGCCGGCGCACACAGTAAGACTAACGAAAGTAGCGGGCGAAGGCTGGTTAGCTGTCGGAGATAGTGCGGTTGCTTATGACCCGCTTGCGTCGCACGGCATCGCCATGGCGATGGGAAGCGGATTTAATGCAGCGTCAAACATCATTGATTACCTGAGTGGCCACGATGACGCACTGCGCAGTTATGAGAGCCTCATCGATCGCGCTTTTGCCCAGTACCTCCTGATGCACCACGACGCATATCTGCACGAGTCTCGATGGTCCAACGAATTGTTCTGGCGTCGTCGTCATGGACCAGCATTAATGTTGGACTCAGACACAAAAATGACGAATACGCCGAAGACGTTCGCTAATTACGCCGAAGGCGTTCGCTAATTTCAGCCCAGGGTTGGAGCGCAGCGACAACCCTGGGAACTGATCAGAAAAGCCGTTAAACCCTGAAAGGGTTCCTCGCGAGAGAAACCCCTTCAGGGTTTATATCTCTTTAATTAAATTGTAACCCCAGGGTTCTCGCTTCGCTCGAACCCTGGGCTGCGGTTAGCCAACGCCTTCGGCGTTTCAGAATGTGGACTCAGACACGGCGTTTCAAATGTGGGATTCAGACACAAGAATGACGAATACGCCGAAGACGTTCGCTAATTACGCCGAAGGCGTTCGCTAATTTTAGCCCAGGGTTGGAGCGCAGCGACAACCTTGGGAACTGATCAGAAAAGCCGTTAAACCCTGAAAGGGTTCCTCGCGAGTACCTCAATTCCAGAAGACTCACGCGCTGCTTGCGCGTTTTTCGATCTTGGCCCAGGTGTCGCGGAGGCCGATCGTTCGATTGAACACCAACTTATCGCCGGAATCACGATCGACACAATAATAACCAAGACGCTCAAACTGATACTTGCCGCCAGGCTCTGCGTCTCTCAAACTCGGTTCGATCTTGCAGTCGTGCAGCACCTGCAACGATTCAGGATTCAGATTGGCCGTGAACTCCTGTCCTTCTTCAACGTCATTCGGATCCTCTTTGCTAAACAGGTTCTCGTAGAGACGAATCTCTGCCGGTAAAGCGTGATCCGCTGAGACCCAGTGAATAGTCGACTTTACTTTCCGACCATCAGGCGTGTTGCCGCCGCGTGTTGCCGGATCGTACGTGCAACGGAGTTCTACAATCGCGCCGCTGCTATCCTTGATGACTTCTGTACACGTAACTAAGTAAGCATACCGGAGCCGCACCTCACGACCTGGCGCGAGCCGGTAAAACTGCTTCGGCGGATCTTCACGAAAATCGTCTTCCTCAATATAGAGCGTCTTTGAAAAAGGGATCTTTCTGCTTCCTGCGGTGCTATCTTCAGGATTGTTGATAGCATCCATTTCTTCAACCTGATCGTCGGGATAGTTTTCAATCACGACACGTAATGGTTTCTGTACACACATCACCCGCGGAACAATCTTGTTCAAGTCTTGGCGCAGAAAATATTCGAGTTGCTGTAGTTGCGTAATACCATTCGTCTTCGACACGCCAACGCTCGCAATGAAGTTACGAATTGCTGCCGGCGTATAACCGCGCCTTCGCATGCCCGAGAGCGTTGGCATGCGCGGATCGTCCCAACCCTCGACATGTCCTTCTTCAACCAACTTCAGGAGCTTGCGTTTGCTGAGCAGCGTATGGGTGAGGGCCAGCCGATCAAACTCGTACTGCCGCGAAGGAAATATCCCGAGCTGTTCGATGAACCAGTTATATAAAGGACGATTATTGTCGAACTCGAGCGTACACATGGAGTGCGTTACACGCTCGATCGAATCTGACTGCCCGTGCGCGTAATCGTACATCGGGTAAATACACCACTGACTTCCCGTACGATGGTGGTCCATGTGGAGAATTCGATACATCACGGGATCGCGCAGATTGAGATTCGGAGAGCTCATGTCGATCCGCGCGCGCAGGGTTCGCGTGCCATCCGGGAACTCCCCGTTCTTCATGCGCTCAAACAGATCGAGATTCTCTTCCACGGAGCGGTCGCGGTACGGGCTGTTCCTGCCCGGCTCGGTTAACGTGCCGCGATACTCGCGTATTTCATCGGCGCTGAGATCGCAGACGTAAGCCTTTCCGTTTCTAATCAACTGGACGGCCCAATCGTAGAGTTGTTGAAAATAATCCGAAGCGTAGAAGAGGCCGTCCCACTGGAAGCCCAGCCACTTCACGTCCTCCATGATGGCGTCAACGTACTCTGTTTCCTCTTTTGACGGATTCGTATCGTCGAAACGCAAATTGGTTTTGCCGCCAAACTCCGCCGCCAGTCCGAAATCGAGGCAGATGGCTTTGGCGTGGCCGATGTGTAAATAGCCGTTTGGTTCGGGAGGAAATCGAGTCTGTACGCGCCCTTCGTGTTTACCGCTCTGAATGTCCTCGATAATGATGTCTCGAATAAAATTTGAGGGCCCACCAGTATTCGGGCGCGATTCTGGCGAACCCTCAGCAAATTCAGTCTCAATACTCACGATTCTGCGTTCTCCGTTTTTTAAATTAGGCACTAATGGCCTATTCAGTTTACAGATTGCAGCGGGCTCACCGCCACTCGGAACACGGCTTTGGCGCGTTCGAGGAGGTTGCCACCGGAACGAAAGCACGCTTCCGGATTTCGGCTTTCCGCGATTCGGCCGCCGCTCGCGCCAGACGAGCGGATTCGAGCGCTGCTGATGAGGATGCACCATTGATTATTCCCATCGTTGCCGCATGCACCATGCGCTCCTCGTCCGACTTCGTTACAAATTGTCTTTGCGCTCTTTGGATCAGGAGTAGCTGCTGACGCCAGTACAAAACTCCGGCTGAACGAGTCGGCCGTGTTGGGAGTTGGGCTTGAGGAATCTCGGTGTCCTGCTGGTCGACGCGGTTGATATTGTCAGTGATCATCATGCGGGCGTCATGTTCCGCATGCTCAACTTCCGACTTCAACCAGACCAGTTCACGGAAATCGCCTTCGGCGATCTTCATCCCGGCGAGCGCCTGCGTCGTTTTCGGGTTTCTCAAAATCTTCCCCAGGCGCTTGCTGGTGCGCGGGGTTAGGCAGTCGTCGAAGCCGAGTTGCACGGCGTTATTGAGCGCGGCGATGGCGTCGTCCGTCTCGTTCAGCTCCGCGTAGAGTTCCGCGATCTCATACTCGGCTCCCGCCTTGAGCCAGTCGGGCGCTCCGGACTCGAGTCGCTTATAACCGTTGATCGCCTCGCGATACTGTTGATTGTCAGTTAACTCAGCAACCCTCAGGAGTTGATCGACGTAGTCCTGTTGTGCCTGTACGGGGATGCCAGTCAGAAGCAAGAGCAGAAAAATCGAAAGCAGTGAAATATGACGCATTGAACCCTTCCTTGTACGATTTCAAAATACTTTCGGCGATTAATAGCAATCAGAAGCAACTCGGCTGCCACGCAACGCTATGCAACTGGGGACGTACTGTAGGGGCGGCCCTCCGTGGGTTGGCTGTAGTTTGTCCGATTAAGGCTTCGCGATGAGGTACAAGCGTCTTGCGGTGGCGAGGTAGAGGACGTCGCCGGCGGCTGTGGGACGCGAGTAGAGTGGGTCATCCATTTGGATTTCGCCGAGCAATTCCTTACGCCGTCCGGTACGAAGAACCGTCATGAGCCCTCCTTCATTCCCAACGTAAAGCCGGTCGCCGGCCAGCAGGAGACATCCCCAAAT
>DATNFX010000248.1:0-2219 GCA_035606195.1 Pyrinomonadaceae bacterium | reverse complement strand
GCGAATCTCAGTCAGATCGTGAAGAATCGAAACTACGGCCGTGACCTGGCCCGTAACATCCAACACCTCACGCGCGGTTATCTCCATGGGCAACGAGCGGCTATCTTCCGGATCGATTAGCTCAATCTCTGCCTGGCGACCCGTTTCGGACGCGGATGCAAGTGTAGAAATAAATGAAGTGAGTTTGACGGCATTCGTTCGCACTGCCGCAGCAGCTGAGTACTTGAACGAGTCGTTCTCCTGAAACAGCAACTCCGCGCGCCGGTTGAAGAGAATGAAGTTTCCGGCCGAATCACACACCACAATCGGATGACCGACATTCTCGATGATCAAATCGAGACGATCGCGCTCGCGACGAGACTCAGATTCAGCCTGTTGCAGTTTGACGAAGTTGCGCGCCAGTTCTTCGTTTGCCTCACGAAGATCGGTGACATCGCGAAATATCGAAACGAGTCCGAGCGGCTCACCACGCGAATTCGCCGCCGGTGTGGAGATGACTTCAAAGTGAATGTCAGACCCTTCAATCGGGTCTACGAGTGTGATGTCTCTTTGAATAACTTCTGACGAGGATACCGTGGCACTAGAGAGATAAGCAGAAAACAGCAGGTCGTTCATCTTCAACGCGCGGCGTTTCCCTTCGCCCGCATTGGCTGAACCGCTGAACAGTTCTTCAGCGCGCCGGTTCTGCAGCAGGATCTCGTTGTCGAGATCCGTGAGAACGATCGGATCAGCAACCGATTTCATGATCGACTCGATCCACTGTCGCTCACGCTGCAGTTTGGTGACGGTGCTAACCAGCCGTTCCTGATGAGTTGCGAGAGAAGCAACAATTCCGATGCGTTCTGCAAAGCGCTTGATCAGTATCAGCGACTCGGGATCGATATCATCCTGATTCGCCCCGATGTAAAGCACACCCAGCCGTGCTCCGGGTTCAAAGGTCCAGTATTGATTGGAAGCCCTGACGGCGTTGGGTCTCGGACTAACTTCAGCGATACCAAAAAGCGGCACGGCGAGGACGTCCGAGTGCCATTGCATGTTCGCAAAGAGACTTCGTGATCCTTCGTCCTCTTCCATCGAAATCCACAGCGGTTGAGCATCGTGGATTACACGTACACACGAGGCACTCGAGTCGAGTGGCATTTCAACTCGCGTATCGCCGTCGAAGCCGATGGCGGCACGAATCCGCAATTCAGCGTCACGTTCGTTGATTACTGCAATTGCTGACTGGCGGTGGCCGAAGTTGTTGGAGATGGCTTCCAGCGCAAGAAGAAGACGCTCCTGCAGCTTGGGAGTAGCAAGCATCTGCGTCGTCGTCTCGATGAAGACGTCGTATTGCCGCAGGCGCGGGCTTGCCCGGTCAGAATCCGAGACGGATGGGGCGTTGCGATATGCTAATTCTGTGGGACTCTCTCCCATGGCCCTATGATAATTGCCAATTTCCGATTGCCGATTGCCGATTTATAAACGGCTGCACTTTGTTTCAAATTGGCAATTGGAAATCGACAATTGGCAATGTCTTCACTTTTTCTCTTCAACAGTGACTCGACGTCGGGTTTCGGTTTCTACTACCTCACCTCCGGGTGTCAGTGCTGGTCGGGATACTGCCGGCGTCAACCCTACCGCCTCAGCGTATTTCAAGTAAGTATCGATGGAGGCCACCACAACACGGGCTTCGATCGTGATCAGATCAATACCCACCAGCGAGATTCTTACCCACGCGTCGATGACGATGCCCTTGTCGAGGACACGATCGAGGACGTCAATTAAACTGGTTCCGCCTGGTGCTCTTTCGACAGCCATTTTGTTCGGTTCCTTTTTAGTAGTTTCGAATAACGAGCAAACTGCGCGAGGTTGACGGCGCTTTTACTGCCCTTCTCAAAAACCTTTCTACTTCATGTACACACTAAGTATTGCGACGCTTTGCGTTACCTTTACGTGACGCACGCCGACTGCTGACCACCTTCTGCTCGACACTAACTGCGGTCGCGTTGGCCGCGGCGAGCTTTCTGATTTCCTGTTCGAGTTCCGAAAGCCGCTCGCGCAGCTCGACGTTCTCCGCCTCTGCGCGTTCCGCACGGGTTGTCAGATTTGTGTCGTAGCGCCACCAGTTCAAACCAATCTGCTCAGCCTTGTCGATCGAGCAAACTAGCAGACGAATCTGCAACGTGAGTAGCTCTACGTTTGCTAACGACACTTTGATGTCGCCCGCAATCACCAGT
>DATNFX010000247.1:0-5580 GCA_035606195.1 Pyrinomonadaceae bacterium | reverse complement strand
TACGAGTGTCCGATGCATCCTGATGTAACCAGTAAGAAGCCGGGGAAGTGTCCGAAGTGTCAGATGAAGTTGCGCTTTACTTCGGATAAGCCGAAAGAGGAAGCGACGCCTGCTAAAACTCCTGCATCGACGGCTGTGAAGATTCCCGATGTCACGGTTCAGGATCAGAACGGGAAATCACTGAACTTCTACACCGATCTCGTGAAGGGAAAAGTCGTCGCGATCAATTTTGTCTTTACCACCTGCACTACTATCTGTCCTCCCTTAACCGCCACCTTCCGGCGCGTACAACAGCAGTTAGCCGAACAAAATTCCCCCGCACAATTGATCTCGGTCAGCGTCGATCCTGCTATCGACACGCCCGAACGCCTCCGCGACTTTGCTGCAAAGTTCAAAGCCGAACCCGGTTGGGCGTTTGTTACCGGCAACCCTTCCGACATCAATTCACTATTGCAACAACTCGGCGTCGCAGTTACCAACAAAAACGATCACACACCGATGATCCTGATCGGAAACGACGAAACCTGATACTGGACTCGCGCCTACGGTCTCTCGTCACCAACGTCGCTGGTGAAACTGATCACGGAAGCTGCTTTGCAGAAGAAGTCACAATAACGATCGGTTAGAGCGGGGGCAAGCCCCTCTTCCTGACTTGTTCTATTCTCAGTTGCACAAAACGTCGAATGGAACTTGAATCAGAAAATAGAACAAGTCAGGAAGAGGGGCTTGCCCCCGCTGGTTGAAAAGGACCCAGCAACACACTAATACCACACAGAGAATCTCAGAATTTCCTTGACTCATTTTGAGATGAGAATTACGCTTCCGCGGTAATAAAAAAAGATCAAGGCGGAAACCCTACTTCACGTCCGGCAGTTTCACGCTTCGTTATCAACTTAGTTATTTCGTCCTAAATTCCGGCTACCGTCCGGCCAATGAAACCTCAACCCTTGCTGTGTGTGTTCCGCAAACGAAATAAGGAGAAGCGACATGCTCCGTCAAAAGAGTACCGCAAATGCTGTCAGCTACCTTGCTCTGTTAATTTTGTTTCTGTTCAGCGCTACATTGTCGATAGCGCAGACTCCGGACGAAACTACTGACACCAAAATATCCGTTGAGTCGCGAAGTGTTTCCGAGCCGGGCGTTCCCGAAGCTTCTAAAACTACGACCAGTATCACGCCGGTCGCCGGACCTGCGCCGCAGGCTCAGTGCAAACGCAACCTGAAGGCAGACGTTGTCGCCATCGCGCAACCGATATTTCTAAACCGTCTCGGCGCAGTCATTCCCGGCGGAATGGTTTTCGCGCTCAAGAGCGACACCGTCGGCGGACTTGGCAAGCAACTGCGTGCCGACAAGAGACCGCGCCCGATCGTTCTCCGTGCCAACGTCGGCGACTGTATTCAGATCACGTTAACCAACAACATACCGCCGGCGAACTTCGCAATAACTACTCCGACTCCGGCGCCTCCGGGTCTTCCGTACAACACGCCGGAAGTTTCACTTCATGTCCAGGGCATGGAATGGGTCACAGGTCCAAAGGACGATGGCTCATTCGTCGGTAAAAATGACTCGAGCTTGGCTACCCCTTCCCCCTCGCCGGCGCCTTCGCCTGGCACGACGTGGCCGTCGCAAACACAGACCTACACGCTCTACGCAAAAGCCGAAGGAACCTATCTCATGTACAGCATGGGCGACACGAGTTCCGTCGGCAGTCAGATAACTAACGGATTGTTTGGCGCACTGAACGTGCAGCCGGCCGGAGCTGAGTGGTATCGCAGCCAGGTAACCCAACAAGATCTCAAACTGGCGACGAGCGGTTCGACACCTGACGGACATCCGATCATCAAGTACGACGCGGTCTATCCTCCGGGCTCGACGTATCCGGACGGAACTCCGATTCCTCCAAACACGCCGATCCTGAAGATGCTCGACAACAATCTCAATATCGTCCACACGGATCTGACCGCATTGATCACCGGTCCAAACGCCGGAAGATTTACCCAACCGCAAGTAAACTGCGATGCTGGTGCGCCGGTTCCTCCGGCGGGCGTCGATCCGTTGTTCTGTAAAAATCCTGCGTCACCCGATCGCGTGCAACCTTATCGAGAGATTACGATCATCTATCACGGTGCGCTCGGCAGTTCGCTGGATGGATCGTCTCCCGGTGTCGCGTCACAGGCGTTTCCCGTTCTGCAGGCAAATTCGACTGTGCGCACGACCACGGTAGCTGGTCAGGATGCGTTTGCGATCAACTACGGCACCGGCGGAATCGGCGCGGAGATTTACGCGAACCGAGTCGGTGTTGGTCCGATGGGGAGCTGTGCTGACTGTAAATTTGAAGAGTTCTTCCTGAGCTCGTGGTCAGTAGGCGATCCGGCGATGGTCGTCGACAGGCCTGCAAACGCGACTGTCCTGAACCAGGCGCCGCCACCGGCGCCGGCGATAATACCGCCAGGACAACTCTGTTCCACCACGCAACTTGGCGACAGTCCACCGGCCGCGCCAGATCCAAAGTGCGCTAATGCTCATGTGCCGCCGTCACCCGCAACACCTTACTTACTGACCGGTCTGGCAAAGGCAACTCGGGTCTATTATCCGGACGATCCTTCGAATGTCTATCACACGTACATGAACGACCACGTGAAGTTCAGAATTCTTCACGGGGGCCGCGACGTATCACACGTGCATCACCAGCACGCGCACCAGTGGCTGCAGTCACCAAACAGCGATGAAGGATCTTATCTCGACAGCCAGATGATCAGTCCGGGCGCGAGCTACACCCTGGAAATGGTTTACAACGGCAGCGGCAATCGAAATAAAACTGTTGGTGATTCGATTTTCCACTGCCACTTCTACCCGCACTTCGCGGCGGGAATGTGGGCGATGTGGCGTGTTCACGATACGTTTGAAAGTGGCTCGGAGTTACAGAACGGAATTCCGATCAAAGGCACGCGCGCTTTGCCTGACGGCGAAATCTCAGCGGGATCACCGACGCCGGCGCTTGTTCCGATGCCAACTCTGGCGATGGCGCCCCTGCCGTCGGCAGTATTCATCGACAACGGGCAGATCGTTTACGGAACTCCGGCTGCACCTGATCCAAGCGGCGCGAACGTCACGGTAAATCCGGGTTATCCGTTCTTTATCCCCGGTGTCGCAGGCGCGCGCGCACCACATCCGCCGCTCGATTTCGCACCGGACGGCACAGGTGGTTTTCTCGATGGTGGTTTGCCGCGTCACGTAGTAATCGGCGGCACGATTTCTTACGAGAGTCACGACACGAAAGACTGGAGTAAGGATCTCGCGACGGTCATCGCCAACAAGCTTCCCGAAGACGGAACTTTGGTCGAAAAAGTTGCGATGAAGTTCTTCGGCCAGCGTTGCTATTCCTCATTCTTTCCGAACGGCGCCGCTGCAAATTGTCCGCCACCGACAAGCGTAGCGCCACAAAGCACTCTGCCTTCGCCGCCGACCGGTTTCGTCGTCAATGGCCTTCCACGTGGCCCGCAATCCGGAGCTCCATACGCGGATCCAGGCGTCGACGACAACGGAAAACCAGTTGGCACTTTGCGGATTTACAAAGGCGCGGCGATTCAGGCAAACGTAACCTTCAATAAGAAGAAACTCGGTTGGCACTTTCCACAGCAACGTATGCTTGCGTTATGGCAAGACGCCTCGCCGACGATTCAATACACGACCACGAACGGAACCCAGGGACGTATGCCCGAGCCGTTGTTCTTCCGCGGAAACACCGGAGATATCATCGAGTTCTGGCACACGAACCTCGTTCCGAACTATTACAACGTCGACGACTTTCAGGTGCGCACGCCCACAGACATCCTGGGCCAGCACATTCACCTCGTGAAGTTTGACGTTACTTCATCGGATGGCGCCGGTAACGGCTTCAACTATGAAGATGGCACGTTCTCGCCGGGTGAAGTGCAGGAAATCATCAAGGGAATCAATCACAGCCAGTTTAACGGCTTCAAGAATTTCCCGAACCAGCCCTTAGGGCCTCCGAAAGCGCCGCCACAGGAAATCTGGAACTGCGCACAGAACCCGGGTTCGATTCGTTGTCAGCCGTGTCCGGACTGGACTTCTGCGACCAGCCGTCCGATTTGCATGAGCTGGCTCGGCGCGCAGACCACGATTCAGCGTTGGTATCTCGATCCGCTCGTCGACGATCAGGGTGTCGATCGCACGCTGCGAACTGTATTCACGCACGATCACTTCGGTCCATCGACTCACCAGCAAGCGGGTCTTTATGCCGGTCTGCTGGTCGAGCCACAAGGGTCAACGTGGACCGGCAACGACGGTACGCCATTCGCCACTCGCACCGATGGTGGTCCGACAAGCTGGCAAGCGCGAATCATTACGCAGAATGCGAGCGACAGCTATCGCGAGTTCATGCTCGAGTTTCAGGATTTACAACTCGCGTATAAATCGACGTCAAAGACCACTGAGAGTCCCGATCCGAAGGTGGGCTGGATCGATAACGCAAATGCGGTCAATCCTCCGTGCTACTCGCTTACCTGCGTAGCAACACCTTCACTCATCACGACGGGCGTCAATCTGCTGCCGGCCGGCACACAGTCCGTGAACTATACGAATGAGCCGGTTGCGATGCGTCTCGGTCCGACTTTGGCATTCCCCCACGTTGGTGGTCCGAGCGGGCCGGTCGACCCGCGCGTTGACCTTTCATACATGTTTGATAATACGGTGGTGCAGCAACTCAACTCGATTCCGGGCGCGACCCAGTGGGCGCCCGATCCGATGACGCCTTTGATGCGAGCGTATCAGGGCGACAATGTTCAGATCCGACTGCTGGTTGGAGCGCACGTGTTCCAACACCAATTCAACCTGCAGGGTCCGACGTGGTTTGCTGAACCATCGTGGAAGAACTCAGGCTATCGCAGTTCTCAGCCGACCGGACTGTCGGAACACTTTGAGCTGTTGTTCAAAGTGCCGTCTTCTTCGGCGCCAAGCCTCGGTCGCACGTGTCCGGATGGACAAACGGATGGTGCGAACTGCGTCGATTACCTCTACAGCCCAAGCTTTGATGAAAGTGGAATCAGTAACGGCTTGTGGGGAATCTTCCGTTCATACGATCCGAATGCAGCCCCGACCGATAAGATTCTGAAGACAGTAGTGCCGCTGCCAAATAATCCCATCGCGCCGGGTAATCCGGTTTCGTATGCGACCTGTCCGGCGGGTCAGCAGCCGAAAGTCTTCAATATCACTGCCGTCACGGCGCAGGCAGCATTGCCGGGCGGCGCGATTGTTTTCAATAGCCGTGGCTCAAAACTGCAGAACAAGCTTGGCATCATGTACGTGCAGACGTCGGATCTCACTAACGGAAAGCTCAAGGCTGGTGTTCCAGTTGAGCCGCTCATCCTGCGTGCAAACGCCGGCGATTGTATTCAGGTCAATCTTACCAACGGCATTGCGCAGAACTCGGCAGTTCTCAATGCGAGCTTCTCGTTGCCGGAACCATTCACAGGACCAAATTACCCACACAACCCTTCCAGTTACATCGGGCTTCATCCGCAACTTCTCTCGTACGACGCTGCGACGAGTAGCGGTCTC
>DATNFX010000246.1:0-4901 GCA_035606195.1 Pyrinomonadaceae bacterium | reverse complement strand
ATCGCGTTCGATTCTTTCAAATCCAAACCGTGTGCGTAGATTCAACGCGGGAATCACCTGCCCGCGCACAAGGACGACACCGTCGACGGCCGGATGAGCGTTGGGAACCGAGGCCACGTCGTCGATCATCTCGATCTGTTGCACAAAACGACTTCGCACACCGTATGTCGTGCCCGATAATTCAAAAAGTATGAATGGTTCCATCTGTGTCATCCGTGGCTTAATGTGGTGATGTCACCGCGAGCTGTCGTAGAGCGGTAATGTCGAGAATCAACACCACGCGCTGGTCTCCGAGTTCAGTTGCGCCCGCGATGCCTTTGCTTTGTGCGAGTGGATCTTTAATGGCCCGTACGACGATCTCGCGCTGTCCGAGTATTCGATCGACCGCCAGGCCCACCGCGTTTGTTTCCTCGCCAATCACGAGAACATGAAAATTATCGCCACGCTGGTGATTCATCTCAAAAACGCGTGCGAGTCGAATCAAGGGAAGAACTTTTCCCCGGTAAGAGATGATTTCGTTATTCTCCAACACCTTCGTTGCTGACGACTCTACTTCCAGAACTTCCCTCACCGCCGACTGCGGCACCGCAAACCTCTGCCCGTTAACGCTTACGATGAGTGCTTCAGCAATCGCGAGTGTCAAAGGCAACTCGATCGTGAAAGTCGTGCCTTCGGAGACTTTCGTCGCGAGTGAAAGTCGTCCGCCGAGTTCTTCAGTTGCTTTCTTGACGACGTCCATTCCCACACCGCGGCCGCTCTCTCGATCAGCTTCATCGCGTGTTGAGAATCCAGGGGTACAGAGCAGGGTCAGTAGAGCTTCGTCATCAAGATCATAGTTGCCGTTGCCGAGACCCTTCGCGTGTGCTCTTTCCAGGATCAGATTGCGATCGATGCCGCGCCCGTCGTCAGCAATCTTGATGACTATCTTCTCGCCCGCTGTCATAGCGCTCAGCAATAACAAACCTTCGCTTCGCTTGCCCTGTGCTTCACGCTCGGCGGCCGGTTCCAGCCCATGACTGACAGCATTGCGCACCAGGTGCATCAGCGGATCCATCATCCGCTCGACGAGGAACTTGTCGATCTCCGTTTCGCCGCCGCTGAGTTGCACGGTGACTTTCTTGCCGCTTTCACGCGCGAGGTCGCGAACAACGAACATCATGCGTTCAAAGATCTCGCCGATCTGGACCATGCGCACACGCATGACGCTCTCACGCAGATCTCTTAACTGCCGTCCCATGCTCAGGCTTGTTTCCTGAAGCGAACGCCACGCGGCGGGCGTGGTCACGCGTTTCAAGTCGGTCAGTTGTTCCTCGAGCCGTGTACGGCTGATCACCAGTTCACCGACGATTCGCATCAAATCGTCGAGACGATCGAGATCGACACGCACAACGCTCGCGGGTGCAATGGTTGGGACCGCGACAGGTTCTTTTGTTCGCGGGGCGGCCTCGACGGCAATAGGCTTAAATGTCAATCCGTCAGGTTCAAGACTCGAGAGCGCGTTCTTGTCCGCACTGGTTATGACAATGAACTCGAAAGCGATCTCGCCTGCGCCTTTAACGATTGGTTTCGCCTGAGTAAGTTCTCCAATCTCCTGCAGCCGCGCTCGGACGCTGTTCACATTGATGCCCCGTTCGGCAAGTTGAGCAGTGGGCGTGAATTCGACCTGCCAACGCGTGGCAGTCACATCATCATTCTTTTGAGGAGTTGTTATCTCAACACCTGCGGACTCGGCCGAGACCGCTTGCAGGCGTTCGACGATTTCATCAATAGCGGGAATCAGTTGATCGTTACGTCGTGCATTAATAACGTTTTCGAGTAACGAAACGCCGGACCCGAGCACTTGAAATCCCGTGTCGCTCAAGACGGCTGTTCCTTCACGCAACTCACGCAAATAGCTTTCGAGATGGTGGGCCAGTTGTTCCGCGGCGCCGAGTCCAACCATCCCCGAGATACCCTTAAGCGTGTGAAAACTGCGAAACAGATTATCGAGCAGCGCCCGATCGACCGTGCGCGTGTCGACTTCATCTTCGAGCGTCAGCAGCGAGCGGCGAATAGAGACGAGGTGTTCGTCACACTCGGCGTAGTAGTCGTCGAGAAACTGATCGAAGAACTCACCACGATTGTCGGGATTTGAAGTATCCATCAACTTGCGTGCAGCAATGAGCCCACCACATCAGCCAACTGCCGCGGGTCAAAAGGCTTTGTCAGGTAACGATTCGCGCCTGCGGCCAGCGCTTCCGTGCGACTGGTCTCCTCGCCTTTGGTCGTCAGCACGACGATGGGAATGTTTCGATAGGCGTGGTGACTGCGCACAAACCCGATGACCTCCATGCCGTGCATGTCGGGCATGTTAAGGTCGAGCACCATTAGGTCAACGGGTTCTATTGCCAGCCGTTCGATGGCCTCGAGGCCGCTGCCTGCCTGTGTGGACTTTACCTTCCGCAGGGAACCTAAAGACGTAATCACCATCCGCCTCATCGTGGGCGAATCATCCACCACTAAGACATTGTTCATCTTGAGTTCGTCCGGCATCTGTAAAGACACACTTCAGCTGGCGGATTTTGCCAGTTCGCGGGGGTGCAGAAAGGCAAATCAGGAGAAGGGTATTAGGGGACGCTCATTGTACGGGAAAGTACAGATTTAGCCAAAGTTATCCACAGATTCCGCAGATTGTTTTATAAAATCTGTGTAATCTGTGGATAAAAGCTGCTAAGTTTGACCGAACAAGATGATTCATCACGCGGTGTCCGTCCTGGGTTTCGTGATCTTCGCGGGTTTGGCGTGGTTACTTTCCAGTAATCGACGCCGAATTGCGTGGAAGACGATCGCCTGGGGGGTCGCACTACAACTCATCATTGGTCTGATCATCTTTCGCTTGCCTGTTTCTCAGCGAGTCCTGCTCTGGCTGAACGATGCTGTCGTAGTCCTGCTCGACGCCTCGAAGAGCGGTTCGACATTCCTCTTTGGACCACTCGCGGCAGCCCCCGGAGAGTCAGGTTCGGTCGGCTTCATCCTCGTCTTTCAGGTCCTGCCGGTGGTGATTTTCTTTGCGGCATTCACCGCGATGCTATATCACCTGCGCGTCTTGCAGCTCTTCGTGCGACTCTTTGCCTGGCTCTTTCATCGGACGATGAGAATCAGCGGCGCGGAGTCACTCTCCAGCGCGGCAAATATCTTTGTTGGTATCGAATCGGCGCTCGTCGTCCGACCATATCTCGAGCGAATGACGCGTTCCGAGTTGCTATTAATATTGACTACGGGAATGGCCACCGTCGCCTCGAGCGTGCTCGGCGTATACGTGGCCTTTCTCACTGGTGTCTTTCCACAAATCGCAGGACACCTGATCTCGGCTTCGATCCTCGCCATTCCGGGATGCGTGGTGATATCCAAGCTGTTGATTCCTGAAACTGAAACGCCCGAAACACTCGCGGCTATTCCCGCCGAAGACGAATCGGATCGAGCGAAGAATCTGATCGGCGCAATTATCAACGGAGCAATGGACGGTCTGAGACTCGCCGCCGGAATCTGTGCCCTCCTCATTGCGATCCTCGGAATCGTCGCCCTGCTCGACAAGTTACTGGGTGTCGCGAGTTCGTGGTTTGGAATGAGCGAACCACTCTCGATCGTGAGAATCCTTGGCTGGCTGTTTTATCCGTTTGCGTATTTACTCGGAATACAGTCGGGCGACGTTCCTATTGCGGCCAGGTTGCTGGGCGAGCGAGTGATACTTACTGAAGTCTTCTCCTACAACCACCTGGCCCAGGTGATTTCGAGCGGTCAACTAACAGATCCGCGCACAGTCGTAATCCTGAGCTACGCGCTTTGCGGCTTCGCGCACGTCGCGGCGATGGCCATCTTCGTCGGCGGCACCGCAGCCCTGGCGCCCTCTCGTCGCGACGACCTCGCGAGTCTCGGCCTGCGCGCATTACTAGCCGCAACCTTAGCCACCCTCATGACGGGCTGCATCGCCGGAATATTCAGCGGCGGTGAGGGCGTGCTGGTCGTGGTTCCACGAGGTTAATAGCGTCTTGCTGGAACAAAACCCCAAAGCTGAACTCTAAACTTCACACCCATAATATCGATTAGATTGCGGTAAAATGAGCCGGTGGGTTCGTTACGACGATGAGAATGAAGCAGACACTCATATTTGTTGGTCTCGCGCTGACGCTGCTCTATTCGTACTTCACTCAACGGACTCCGCAGAACAATCAGCCAAAACCTAAGTCATGGGAGATCGCTTTCGAGCAACCGTTCGCAGTAGCGCATCAGTTCTCGGAAGGCTTAGCTGCTATACAGTCAGGTGATAAGTACGGATATATCGACAAGACAGGCAGAGTGGTTATAGCGCCACAATTTGATCGGGCCGAAGACTTTTCTGAAGGCATGGCCTGCGTCACGATCGACTACAAAAAGGGCTTCATAAACCAGAGTGGCGAGATCGTCGTCAAGCCGCAGTTTGAATATGCCTGGGACTATTCCGAAGGGCTCGCTTTGGTGACCTCTCCCAATAGAGTCGTTAGCTACCTCGACAAATCCGGTAAGACTGTACTCAGGGCAAAGTGGAGCTCTGTGACGGTCTTTTCAGAAGGTCTTGCGGGCGTTAGTGGTGGTCCAATACAAGAAGGCCACTTTGATTACATCGACCAAACCGGCAAGCCTATTATTAGAACGAAGTTCACCTCCGCCAGAGAATTTTCTGAAGGACTGGCCAAAGTCTTGATTAATTTCGAGCCGAAATCCACTCGCGGTTATGGATTCATCGATCGGCGTGGCGAGGTTGTTATTGCGCCAGACTATGAAGACGTCGGAGAAAAGTTTTCAGATGGCCTCGTCAAAGTTCTGGTGCATGGGAAATGGGGATATATCGATAAGACTGGCCGGATGCTTATCCAGCCTCAGTT
>DATNFX010000245.1:0-4041 GCA_035606195.1 Pyrinomonadaceae bacterium | reverse complement strand
CCAACGAACGCAACCATCAATTATGGACACGACTCGCTCGGTCGTATCGCGAATGTCACTGGTTCAGCCTACGGCGGGGTTACTCAGTATGCGTCAGCCTTCGCGTATCGAGCGTGGGGAGCGATGAAAGCTTTGACCTATGGCAACAATCTCACCCTTTCAATGAGTTACAACTCGCGTCTGCAGTCGACGCAGTTTGAGGTAGCGGGCCGGCCATCGCAGTATGGGTCCTCGACTGTCATGAAGAGCCAGTATCAGTACTATGACGATGGTGCTTTGAAGTATGCCGACGACCTCTTAGATAGCCGCTTTGATCGCGCCTACGGCTATGACCAAACGACGAGATTAAAGGAAGACTACAGCGGCTCGGAGGCGAGTGACTTCCTCAATCAGACAAGCAGCGGAACCACGACTGGACCATACCGCCAAAGCTTCAGCTACGATGCGTGGAGTAATTTCACCAGCCGCACTGGACGCTTCTGGAGTAAATCGACCATCTTTACGGCGAGTTACAGCAATGGACGCAATACGAATTCGCTGTGGCAGTATGACGCCGATGGGCGAGTCTTACGTGAGAACTCACTTCAATATACCTTCGATGCAGCGGGACGCAACGTGACAACGTCAAGCATTCTCGTGAACCAATACGTTGGGGGAATAGTTACACAATCGAGGGACGGCGATGGTCTGGAGATAAAGCGGGAGGAGACGCGACAAGGAGCAACAACGATCAGCTACCATCTACGTTCAACTGTCCTGGGTAGAAGAGTTGTAACGGAACTCAACGCCAGTGGCCAAAAGCAAAAGACGTACGTCTACCTCGCAGGCGAGCGGCTCGCGGAGCAGGAAGGTGGCTCTGTGACATGGAAGCATGCGAATCCGGTTACGGGCAGCGAGGGCAGTTCTTATGCTTCAGGTTTATACAGTCCGGAAAAGGAATTAGACCCGATGCTCGTGGATGTGGGATTCGTGGATCCTTACCTATATTGGGAAGAACCACAGCCCGACAGGCTGCAATTGTTGGGAGGCAATTCAAACGGGCTATGCATCGTGGAAGGAATGTCCTGGGACTGCATGTCGGCTTATCGTTTGATGGAATTGAACGTCGCAGATGAAGTGGTCCCCACCACAGTGTATGCGGTTTATAAAAGCGGCAGGGTGAAACCAATATGGACCGGCCTCGCCAGCCACGACCCGTTGGGCCACGCCGTTAGTAGTTCTCCGGTCGGGGATCCTTCTAGCAGGGCCAGCTCTACAGGAAGTACTGGCAGCAACGGCCACGCTGATGATTCCGGGTCTGAGGTTTTGGCCGGAACTTCGGATTCAAGTGTGACAGTGATTGCTGGTGCGGATTACGTGTCTACGGGTCCGCAGGATCCTTCACGGTTAACCGAAACTCAAGTAGAAAAGCTGCGCGGCAACCTGCAGAAGTTCCTCAACGATCCCGAATGCGGGAAGTTCATAAACGCGCTACTCAATAGTCTTCCCAATGAGGTGGCGAGTACCACGAAGCGTGTCGGTTCGCTTATGGGTGTTTTTAATAACGTCGATCACGGCGGGGGTTTTTGGAGTGGTGACACGAATCGTAAGAATGCTCTGGCGATTACCAATCCCAATACAATGACGACCACGTTTGACAGTCAAAGAAGCACACCACTGATCACCGGTAAATCCTGGGAACAGTTTGGCGCGACTGTGCTGCTCGCGCACGAGCTTACCCATATTTTCACTCACTCTCCAAACGCCGGTGTGTATGCGCATGTACAAATGGCCCAAGCCGCATCAGCTGCAGCGAGTAGTCTGGGCCTCGATGTTAAAGGGGCACTAATGCTCGACTTTCCTGATCCGAAGAATTATACGAAAGATGATGATTATGACCTGGCTCTCAGCGAGTACTACAATCGAACGCTTGCTTACGCTTGCAGGAAGGTGAAACTATGAGGATTATGGTGCTGGCATTGCTTCTTTTGAGTTCTTTGGTGATGAGAAGTCAGTCCAACTGCTGGCGTGGCATAACGCCGTTGCGGTCCACGTGTGAGGATGTAAAGAAGCTTCTCAAAGTGGACAAATGTATATTTCCGCGATCTGAGTACACTCTGTCTGATTTTCACATAATGGTGTGGTTTGCGAATGAGGATTGTAGTGCCGACCCGCACGCTTGGCGTATTCCAAAAGGGACGGTGACAGCCATAATAGTCTCTCCACGAAATGAGATGCGGCCTTCAGAGTTTGGTCTTAATCTTTCCAAATACAAGAAACGCGAAGATGGAGAAATCGTTGGGATCGAGCACTATACCAGCGAAGAAGAGGGCGTCACGGTGGATCTTTACCGAGGCTTTGTGCAGAATCTTTTTCTTAATCCTCGCAAGAGCGACGAAAATCTGCGTTGTAAGCCGTTGAAGTAACTCCGGTATGGAAGCAACCGTCCACTTCGGATTGCCATGCTTTCTGAGAATCGCGAACTGCCAACATATGAAAACCAGGTCCTCCAGAGCTTCACACCTCGCAGGGATCTGTCTTTCACAGTTTGTGTATCGCTGTTTGCTGCCCGGTGTTTCCCGGTTGAGCGAAGCGTCTCAAGTAAAAGCTAAAGATAAGAATCTGCGTTGCAACAATTAAGAGGCACCAAAGTATAAAGTGTACATAGCGCTCTCGGATGACTACGAGAAAACTCGATGGATTTCATACCGCTCAGTTAATTGGTTCAGTACGTTATCCCCACCTCGCTTGACGCGTCGCAGCGCGCATGCTAGTTTGCGGTTTCACTCGTTATTACTGAATAAACAAGGCGTCGCGTAGAAACACTGGCGCGTGGTGAATGACTTGACCGCAACGGCTCCGGAACTCAAACGAACTCCACTCAATAACGCCCACCGGCAGATGGGCGGGCGCATGGTTGATTTCGGCGGCTGGGATATGCCCGTGCAGTATCCCGCCGGCACGATCGAAGAGCACCTGCGCACACGCAAACACGCTGGTCTGTTCGACGTCTCTCATATGGGCGAGATCGATGTGCGCGGAGCGGACGCAATCGCGTTCGTCAATCGCATCACATCGAACGACGCTACCAAACTCGTCGATGGCCAGGCACAATATTCAGCACTCACAACGCCCGAAGGAACCGTGATCGACGACCTGGTTGTTTATCGTCTGGCGGCGGATCACCTGCTGCTCGTCGTCAATGCGAGTACTACTGATAAAGACTGGGAGTGGATCAGGTCGAATCATTCGGACGAGTCCGTTGACTTGAATAATGTAAGCGCCAATTACTGCCAGATGGCACTGCAAGGTCCTGACGCAAAGACGATTCTGCAAACACTGACCGACGTGCCGCTCAGCGAGATCAAGTACTACCACTTCACTCGCGGCACCATCGACGGCGTGGCGGGAATCATTTCGCGCACCGGCTACACCGGTGAAGACGGCTTTGAAGTTTATGCACCGCCCGATCGCGCTGAGCAGCTCTGGAATAAGATTCTCGACGCCGGAAAGACTGATACGCCTACAGGCGTGTTGCCGTGCGGTCTCGCTGCTCGAAACACACTGAGGCTCGAAGCGGGTATGGCCCTCTACGGCAACGAGCTTGACGAAAGCACTACGTTGCTCGAAGCCAATCTCGGCTGGATCTGCAAACTCGATAAAGGCGACTTCATCGGACGTGAAGCACTCGCGCGTCAGAAAGAGGAAGGCGTCAAGCGTAAGCTGGCAGGATTTGAAGTAGTAGAGCGTGGCATCGCACGCGATCACCAGGATGTGGTCGTTGCAGGTCAGCGAGTAGGAACAGTGACATCAGGAAGTCCAGCGCCGTTTCTCAAGAAGAATATCGGCTTCGCATATCTGCCCATTGAGTTTGCGAGTGTGGGTCGGGAAATACAGATTGATGTGCGCGGCAAACTTGTAGGCGCACAAGTTGTTAAGGCGCCGTTTTACAAACGCGCAAAATAGAGACGGGATTTCAGAATTAACAAGATTGACAAGATGGAGGATCCATGGCGAACGTTCCGGAAGACCTGCACTACAGTAAAGACCATGAATGGGTCA
>DATNFX010000244.1:0-15793 GCA_035606195.1 Pyrinomonadaceae bacterium | reverse complement strand
TCTGATCGCGAAACAGTTGTCCCGTTCCACTGACTGACACGTAACGTTGATTGTCCGGATCGGCAAAACTGACATTTACTTTCGGCAATCTTGCGATCTCACTCACCTTGTGTGACGACGAATTAGTGAAGAACCAGATGTCTCCATCCTCATCGATATCGCCGTTTGACGACATGGGCCGGCTGTGTAAGTCGCCGCCTTCATCAACGGTAGTCAACATACAAAAGTCAATATCCTTAACCAGCTCTCGAAGCTTCTGCAGATCGTCTTCTCGTGTTTGTGCTGCTGCTCCCATTGCAAACTCCCCTGTTTAAAATGTGCCGGGAGTCTGGCTCGACAACATCACAGATCCATGTCAGTGCTTCAGACTTTTTGTGCTAAGTGGCTCGTGTGAGATCATAATAAGACGTTTGGATCGCCGGAGATTTGAAGCTATCGAGTCTTCGGTAGCTGTACTTGATTCTTCATCACAATCCCGAACTGATCCTGCAAGACACGGTCGTATTCTTCGCGACTCGCCAGCAGTTGCTCGTGACGCGTTCGCTGTGGACCGGAGGTTGTGACGAGACGCATGTCGCCGCTCAGTGTGATTCGTCCGTCTTCAGTGACTCGAGAGCAGATGACGTTTTGTGTGAAGTGCGATTCAGGCGAGGTTTGGTGGAAGCGACACATCTCTTCGTAGTCAGGGAAGCCGAATGATTGGCGTGTAAAACGGTACTGCGGCTGCCAGTCCTCGCCCTCGTTCCGGCGCAGCAAAATCAGGTAATCACCATCCTCGTCAATGCGGAATGATTGCGTCCCCTGAACCTGTACCTCACGCGAATCAAGTAACAGCGGTTTGAGAAAAGAGTCTCCGAAACCAACGTCCACAAGCCAGCGCTCATCCAGAGTTACGGCTAACGCCATATGATCGAAAAGGGGTCCGAACCCGCCCTGACGGTTCGCAACACCCGCCGCGAGCATCTCCACCTGAAATCCAAGAGCGCGCAGCAGTCCCGCAAACGAACCGTTGCATTCGTAACAAAAGCCGCCACGTCTTTGCTCGACGATCTTTTTGTACAGCGCCTCTCCTTCAAGAACGATGGGCTCGCCCGCGTGAATACTCAGGTTCTCAAAAGGCACAGTCTTCAAATGCGCCACCTGGAGATCACGCAACGTTTGCGCGGTGGGTTCGATTGAGCCCGTGTAGTTAATCCGTCTTAAATATGCCTCCACATTCATAGCCACAAAAAAGCACAAAAGGCACAAGAAGTTCAAATGAAGAAGGGTACTGATTCAGTTTGAAAATACGCCGAAGGCGTTCGCTAATTTCAGCCCAGGGTTAGAGCGTAGCGATACCCTGGGATTAGAACCTCATTAGACCAGGAACCCTGCAAGGGTTCACCAACCGCCTAACCCTTTCAGGGTTTCGTCAATTGGAATTATGTCCCCAGGGTTCTCGCTGTGCTCGAACCCTGGGCTGAAATTGGCGAACGCCTTCGGCGTATTTTCAATACTGAACCACTACTCGAAGAAGCTATGCTTTGACAATCTAGGTATCGGCTCGTATGATGCCTACCGATTCTAGGTATGAGGAGATCTACGTGGCGAAGAATAAGGCCGAACTGTTACAGGGAACTCTCGACATGCTGATACTCAAGGCGCTCTCGCTTGGGGAACTGCATGGTTATGGGATTATTCAACGTATTCGCCAACTCTCCGACGAAATGTTGAATGTCGAGCAAGGATCTTTGTATCCCGCACTCTATCGCATCGAACAAAAAGGCTGGGTCTCGGCGCGTTGGGATGTACACGACACCGGGCGCGAAGCGAAGTTCTACAAACTCACACGCGCCGGACGAAAACAGCTCGAGACCGAAGAGGCAGGCTGGGATCGACTGGTGCTCGCAATCGCCAAGGTTCGGCAAGCCACGTAAGAAGAAGAGTAGCCACAAAAGGCACATAAGGCACAAAAAGAGATTTTAAAAATGAAGTGGTTCAACATAGTTCGCGATCGGATTCGAGCGCTGCGGCAACGCGAGACAGTCATTAACGACATCGACCGCGAGATGCGTCTTCATCTCGAGTTGCAGGTGGAAGCAAACATTAAGGCCGGGATGTCTCCACAGGAAGCGCGAGAAAGAGCAATGCGCAGTTTTGGAAACGTCAACAGGGCTGTTGACGCCGCTTATGACGTCAAAGGCGGTGGTCTCTTCGAAACGATTTCGCAGGACATTCGCTACGGCGTTCGCATGCTCGCGAAGCACAAAGCATTTACATCCGTTGCCGTTGTGACACTCGCACTCGGAATCGGCGCCAACACTGCAATCTTTTCTGTCGTCAATGAACTCTTACTCCGCCCACTGCCCTACCGCAACGCAGAACAAATCGTAATGCTCTGGGAAGTGACACCGGAAGGCAGACATCAGAACACAACTTCACGCGCAAACTTTCGCGCGTGGCGGGCGCAAAACACGAGTTTCCAGAATCTCGCGGCATTCACAGACCAACGCTTCAACATGACCGGCGCCGGTGAACCCGAAGAATTGTCGGTGCAGCAAGCGACGCCCGAGATCTTCAATGTGCTGGGTGTCGATCCGCTTCTCGGTCGAACGTTCCGGCCCGAAGACGGTGAACCACGCAACACGGATGTCGCCGTGCTGAGCTATGGATTGTGGCAACGTCGTTTTGGCGGTCAAGCGAATTTCGTGGGCCAGCAGCTAACGCTCAACGGGACAAAGTTCACCGTGATCGGTGTGATGCCGCCCAGCTTTCAGTTTCACATCAAGAGTCGTTCTGGAACCGGCAGACCGGCGGAGCTTTGGTCTATCCTGCCGATGCCCGTCGGTCCAGGCGCGAACGAACGTGGTCGCTTTCTATCGGTTGTCGGACGTTTGAAAGACAGTATCTCTGCGAACCAGGCAGCCGCAGAGTTGCGAACTATCGAGGCGCGACTTTCCGACGAAGCTCCGGAGTACAACAAAAATTTCAGCGCTGAAGTATTGCCGCTGCGCGATCAATTCTTCGGCAACTTGCGCCGCCCGCTCTGGCTAATGCTCGGCGCCGTCGGCTTCGTACTGCTGATCGCGTGTGCGAATGTCGCCAATCTCCTGCTCTCGCTCGCAACTTCACGTGAGAAAGAGATCGCTGTCCGTACTGCGCTCGGTGCGCGTCGTTTCCGGATCGTCAGGCAATTGCTTACTGAGAGTCTTTTGCTCGCACTACTCGGCAGCGCGTTGGGTTTGGGATTCGCATACCTGGGTATAAAGGCATTGGTGCTGATCAGTCCGCGCGATCTGGTGAGCTTTCAGGGTGTCGGCCTGAATTTGACTGTCTTAGCCTGGACGCTCGGTGTGTCTCTGCTGACGGGGATTATTTTTGGACTCGCGCCTGCACTACACGTTTCACGTTTGAATCTCAACGACTCGCTGAAGGAAGGTGGCAAGTCGGAATCGGCACAGGCTGGTGGTAGTCGTCGCTTACGGAGCGCCCTCGTCGTTTCTGAAATCGCTCTGGCAGTCGTGCTGCTCGCGAGTGCAGGCTTGCTGATCCGTAGTTTCATTCGCCTGCAGCAGGTAGATCGCGGTTTTGAAACTGATAACTTGCTGACATTGGTCGTCCGGGTTCCCGATTCGCGTTATCGTGAAGACGCGCAGTTCGTGAATTTCTTCGGCCAGGTGCTCGACCGGACTCGTCACCTGCCCAGCGTGCGTTCGGCTGGCATGGTTAACTTTCTTCCGTTGTACGGAGGACTCGGCTCCGCGACCGGATTCAAGATCGTAGGCCGTCCTGAACCGGCGCCGGGCCAGGGACCGTCAACCGACGTCAGAGTTGCGGATGCAGGTTATTTCCAAACGATGGGAATTCCACTCTTGCGCGGTCGTAATTTTTCTGACAGCGAACAACGCGAACCAAAACACGTCATCCTGATCAATGAAGCGCTCGCTCGTAAACACTTTCCTGACGAGGATCCAATCGGCCAACGGCTTGACGTTGAGATGTTTGACACGCCACAGCCGGCCGAGATCATCGGCGTTGTCGGCAACGTGAGATACGACAGTCTGATCGACGAGTCGCCGCCGGCGGTGTACTTTCCACATCCCGATCTCACTTACCCATTCATGACTCTCGTCATCCGCACTGACGGTGAACCGACGGCGATCGCGCCCGCAGTTCAGCGCGAGGTTCGCGCGCTCGATCCGAATCAACCCGTTTCGGACGTACGCACGATGAACCAGGTGATGGCTGATTGGGTCAGTCGTTCACGTTTCAATACACTGCTGCTAGGTCTATTCGCCGGACTCGCGACTCTTCTCTCAGCAGTCGGAATATTCGGCGTGATGAACTATTCGGTGGCGTTGCGCACACGCGAGATCGGATTGCGACTGGCAATCGGCGCGCAACCCCGACAAGTGTTACTGCTGATTTTGAGACAGGGACTGCTGTTGACTGTCGCCGGTCTCGTGCTTGGACTGGCAGCAGCGTTTGCATTGACGCGTCTATTATCAGGACTCCTGTTTGGGGTTGAAGCAGTCGACGTCACGACGTTTACATCGATCTCATTACTGTTGGTCGTGGTTTCTTTGCTGGCGTGTTATCTCCCGGCAAGACGCGCGATGCGTATAGATCCATTGCGTGCGCTGAGATATGAATAAAACTTAGCCACAGATTACTCGGAAATCTGTGTTACGCTGTGGCCCCGGATGGCTAAGCCGGAACAGATTAGCGATTGGGGCCGAACTCCGGGATCGAAGCTCGGCTGGCTGATCGTCGGGCGACTCGTCACCGCCCTCCTGCTAAGCGTCATCGGAACACTTTGGATCTCGTCGGGAGACCCGGCTCAGTCGATCAATAAGAGCCTCGGTCTTCTCACGATCGTCGCGGTCCTTACGATTCTCTATGCCCTCATCTTTCGTCTCTCGAAAAACATTCTCTTTCAAGCGCGGTTCCAGCTCACTGTAGATGTATTGATCGTTACCTGGCTGGTTTGGAATACCAGCACTGTTCAATCGCCTTACGTCGCGCTCTACATCGTCATCATCGCAGTCTCCAGTTTGTTTCTTGGACCACGCGAAGCGATTGTGACGTCTGTCGGATGTGCGGTGGCGTTCACGGCGTGCGCACTCCAGATCACGGGTTTTGGCTCCCAGACTGATCCGTCAAAACTGGTTGGCGGCTCGCTGTCGCAAACGATTCAGTGGGTAGGCCTGTTTAATGTCGCATTCTTTGTCGTCGGCCTGCTCTCTGCACGACTTGCCGAGCGCCAATCGCGTTCGGATGTTCGCCTGGCCGCGGCAACGCAGTCACTCGCAAACCTGCGCGCTCTGCACGAACGTATCGTTGCTTCAATCCGCTCGGGCCTCGTCACGACTGACCTCGAGGGACGCATCTTTACGTTCAACGTCGCCGCACAGGAAATCACGGGTTATCAGGAAGACGTCATACGCGGTAAAGATGCATCAATCCTCTTCGGCGAGATGAAAGACCATATTGCGGTAACTCTCAGTGCTCTCGAAAAAGGCGATAACAGTCCACGATTTGAAACGAACTGTTTGACCGCCGAGGGAATGCGTCTGCGTCTTGGTTACAGCATCGCACCATTGTCTTCAGAGGCGGGCGAGACGACCGGCATGGTCATCACGTTTCAGGATCTGACCCAGGTCCGGAGTTTGGAAGAAACGTCGCGACGGCAGGATCGACTCGCCGCTATCGGTCGCATGGCCGCTTCGATCGCACATGAGATTCGCAACCCACTCGCGGCGATGCGCGGCTCGATCCAAATGCTGCATGCTGAAGTCGATCGTGATTCATCGCAGGCGCAACTAATGGAGATCATCCTGCGTGAGTCAGATCGGTTGAATCGGATCATTACCGATTTTCTCAGTTACGCCCGGCCACGCACGTTGATTCAGGCTCGTGTGGACGTGGGCGATCTGCTGCATCAGACATTTGCCCTCATGCGACACAGTCCGGAAATCAACTCCGATCAAAGTATCGTCGAAGAATTACCGGACGAACCGCTTTTCGCAGAAGCTGATGAAGGCCAGTTAAAACAGGTGTTTTGGAACCTCGCGCGGAACGCTCTCCAGGCGATGCCACAGGGCGGGACCCTGCGCGCGACCATGGAAAAGAATTCCAACAACCGGTTGCGCATTTCCTTTGCAGACTCGGGCCGGGGCATGTCGCCCGATCAGGTCGACCAGCTCTTCGAGCCGTTCTCTTCAACGACAGGAGGAACTGGTCTCGGACTGTCAATTGTTTATCAAATCATTCGCGATCATGGTGGTACAATCAACGTCCGCAGTCTCGTGGGACAGGGAACGACGATTACAGTTGAACTACCATTAGCGACGAACTAATTGCCGATTGCCAATTTCCCATTGCCGATTCGACTTTCAGAAATAGGCAATTGGCAATCGGAAATTGAAAATGAATTATGGCCAAACTTCTCATCGTTGACGACGAACTTGGAATGCGGCAGTTCCTGACGCACTTATTTCAGCGCGAAGGCCACATTGTGAGCGTCGCGGAAGATGGTCGTGCGGCCCTCGAACAACTACGCCAGCAACCGCCGGATGTCATCATCTCCGACATCAGGATGCCAGACATGGGGGGCGTCGACCTGTTGCGCGCCGCGCGCGAATTACTTCCCGAAGTGGAAGTGATCATGATGACGGCGTTCGCGAACGTCGACACCGCTCGTGAGGCATTTCTCCTCGGTGCTTACGATTTCGTTCAGAAGCCGTTCGACAACGACCTGCTCAAGGAAACAGTTGCACGTGCTCTGAACAAGATCTCGCTCGTTAAAGAAAAAGAGGCACTCCTCGAAGAAAACAAGGCGCTCATTCAGGGTCAACGCACGCGTGGCAAGCTTGGCAATATCATCGGACGAAGCGGACGGATGCAGGCGCTTTATCAGATGGTCGAGACCGTGGCGCAGGTGCAGTCGACGGTTCTGGTGACGGGCGAATCCGGCACGGGAAAGGAGCTCGTGGCACGTGCAATCCACGATTTGAGTCCGCGAGCCGAGAAGCCGTTTGTTTCAGTTAACTGCGGCGCCTTTACCGAGACGCTGCTCGAATCGGAGTTGTTTGGCTACGTGAAAGGCTCGTTCACAGGCGCCAGTGCAAATCGAAAGGGACTTTTCGAGGCAGCCAACAGCGGGACGATTTTCCTCGACGAAATCGGAGAGATGTCGCCCGCAATGCAGGTCAAACTTCTGCGCGTGCTGCAGGAACGTAAAGTGAGACCGGTGGGAGCTACTGAAGAGACCATCGTCGACACGCGCGTGATCGCCGCGACTAATCGAGACCTCGCCAGCATGGTTTCGGCAAACACGTTTCGCGAGGATCTCTATTACCGAATCTCTGTGATTCCGATCGAGTTGCCGCCGTTACGGGAGCGCGCGGAAGATATCTCCGAACTTGCCACTCACTTCGTCGAAAAGTTTTGCGCCCCGACCGGGCGCTCACTGACGATTAGCGAGAAAGCGCTGCGTCTGCTCGAGCGATACTCGTGGCCCGGCAATGTACGCGAGCTGGAGCACACAATTGAGAGAGCGGTTGCGCTCGAACGCACGGGCTCGATCGAGCCCGAACGCCTGCCCGAGAAGATCACAAATTACAATCCTTATCGTGTCGCTGAATCAATGGAATTTCCGGAAGAGGGTATCAATCTCACGGCTCATCTGGAGCAACTCGAAAAGACCTACGTACTTGAAGCCCTCCGCCGCACCTCAGGCAATCAGACGAATGCCGCTGAGCTCCTGCGATTATCCGTGCGCTCGCTGCGCCATCTGCTCGACAAACATGGCGCTCGTGGTCTAACCGCACAGATGCGGGACGAGCGTCGTGGTCCAGACTCCGCACCCCGCCGTCGATCCACCGACCCCGGTCCACGGCGCCGCGAGGAAGACACCGGCGAATTCGCGGCCGGCGCCGGCGAGAGTAACTAGCCACAAAAAGGCAGTCCACAGATTACGCAGATTTCTCGGATTTCTGTTTTTTGTTCTGCGTAATCTGTGGACTGCCTTTTTGTGGCATTCGCTCCGTGCCACAAATTGTCACGCACTTTGCGCCGGGTGGCCCACCTATCAAAATTTCGATCAAAAAAGATCGAAATTTCTTCATTTCAGGCGAAAAGCCCATTGGCATACCGGTTGTTTAGGAGACCACCGACAACTTCGCGCTTTGCGCGGCTCACAAGGGAACGGAAAGCCGGTGGCGCGAGCAAATTTGAACCCCTATCTCTTTTAAGGAGCACGAAATTAGCATGAACACCAAACGCCAAGAAGGCTTTTCGTTAATCGAACTTCTCATCGTCGTCGCGATTATCGGCATCATCGCCGCTATCGCTATCCCCAACCTCCTCGCCTCACGTCGCGCTGCTAACGAAGGTTCAGCCATCGCTACCATGCGCGTTATCTTCAGCTCGGAAGCCACCTACCAGGCAACCGCCGGCGCCGGCGAGTACGGCGATCTGACTGACCTCTCCACTCAAGGCCTGGTCGATTCCGTCGTCGCCAATAGCGGCACCACGGCAAAGAGCGGCTACGCCTTCACAGCGACCAACATCACCGCCCCCAGCGTTCCGACTTTCGATTCGACCGCCGTACCAGCAATTCACACAGGTGGTAACCCTGTAACCGGAACAGGTTCACGAAGTTTCTACACGAATGAATCCGGAATCATGTACTTCAACACGACCGCGGCCGCACCAACTTGTACGGCTACCGATGCTCGTACAGTAACCAAGGGAACAGGCGGCGGCATTCTCAACTAGTCCGTCCTCGCAATCTCACAAAGTGCGGAGGCGGGATCAACTCGCCTCCGCAACTTTTTTAGAGTCCCACACGGCTCACCACTTAGACACTTACGCGGAGTACCGCGATTATGAGATCCCACACATCAAACAAAGGTTTTTCGCTGATTGAGCTGCTCATCGTTGTTGCCATCATCGGCATCATCTCAGCGATAGCAGTCCCAAACCTCCTATCCTCGAGACGGGCTGCAAATGAAGCTTCCGCCTTATCGACAATGCGGATCATCGGCAGCGGCGAAGCCACTTACCGAGCGACGGCAGGGGGCGGCAACTACGGCGACCTAGCAGCCCTCGCCAGTCTTAACCTCGTTGATGAAAACGTTGGCGCCGCAACTATCGCCGGACCCGGTACGCCAAAGAGTGGTTACCTGTTCTCCACGGCAAATGTTGCCGGCGCTGGAGTCCCTGCTTTCGACGCGAAAGCTCAAGCGTCCGTACACTCATCATCCAGCGTTCTCCTTGCTACCGGAGCGCGGAGTTTTTATGTCAACGAAGCAGGTGTCATGTACTTCAACACAACCGATACCGCGCCAACGGCTGACACCGCACGTGCTGTCTCAGCAGGTACTGTTCTCAACAATTAGATCGATCAAACCCCTTCCGAACCACATGAATTTGAGTTAGATTGTGTTGCCTCATTAGCTTTATGAATGCACAACTGAGAACGTTGGACACGGCAGAAGCAACTACTCACTACGAAAAATCAAAACTGGGCGGTTCCGGCAGCCTTTGGCGCATGTCGGCAATCGCCCGCAATGCTTTTCGCGAGGCAGTGCGCGATCGCGTGCTTTACAACCTCGTGTTGTTTGTTCTGCTCCTGACTGCAGCTTCGATCTTTATCGGCGAATTATCTGGCGGTCAGGAACGCAAGGTGATCGTCGATCTGGGTCTGAGCGCGATGCTGCTCTTTGGAATGTTCATCGCTATCTTTGTCGGCGTCGGACTTGTTTATAAAGAGATCGAACGAAGAACAATCTACGCTGTTTTTTCAAAGCCGGTCGGGCGCGGCGAGTTTTTAATCGGCAAGTATCTGGGTCTTTGTCTCACGCTGCTGGTGAATGTGCTGGTGATGGGAGTGGGCGTTTCGGTCGCTCTGCTGTACGTGAGTGGTGGTTGGGATCCGCTGATTCCTACAATCTGGCCAGCAGTGCTGCTGATCTACCTGGAGTTGATGTTGTTGACCGCGGTCGCGCTGCTCTTTTCCTCGTTCTCGTCGCCGGCGCTCTCAGCCCTGTTAACCTTTCTGACCTTCGTGATCGGTCACTTCAGTGCTGACTTAAAAATTCTCGCAGTCTCTATGGGCAGCACAGGGGCACGCTGGTTCTTCACTGGTTTGTATTACCTGCTGCCGAATCTCGCTAATTACAGTTTCATTACTCCCGCTGCTCACGGTCGCACTCCGGCGGCAGGATTTGTGCTCGCAACCACTCTCTATGCCCTCGTCTACATCGCCGTGATACTTGCGGCGGCAACACTCATCTTCAGCCGTCGAAACTTCAAATAAGAGATGAACGAGGAGCGACTGAAAGGTATCACCCTGGGCCTTGTCGTTGTAGTCGGACTGGCCGGCGCCGCTCTCATGGTTCGCTCGATCGATGCGTTGCGACCACCTGTTGATCCGAATGCAATTGACGAAAGTCTTTATCTAAACGAAAAGACCGCGCGCAGAATCAGTCTCGGATTTAATGGTTTGGCTGCCGATTGGTACTGGATGCGCTCACTGCAATACGTCGGCAAAAAGATTGGCAACTACGAAGGGGATATTCGTCTCGACGATCTCACTAACCTGAACCTGAAATTGCTCGTGCCGTTGTTGGAAACAGCGACGACTCTGGATCCCGAGTTTATCGAACCATACGAGTACGCCGCCGTCGTATTGCAGGCGATCGACGTGCAACAAGCAATTCGTCTAACGGAAAAAGGCGTTAACGCAAATCCAAATGCCTGGCGCCTCTATCACCATCTTGGCTACATCTACTGGCGCCAGGGTCAGTATCAACTGGCCAGCGAGACGTACGGGCGTGGCGCACAGATTCCCGGCGCTCCCGTGTGGATGGAGGCGATGAAAGCGAAGCTCCTATCCGAGGGAGGAAGCCGATCCACGGCACGTGAGATCTATACACGCATGTATGAGCAATCGAGTGATGAACAAGTCAGGGAAATGGCGAGAATGCATCTGCTCCAGTTGGACTCGCTGGACCAGCGCGATGGCTTGCGTAAGTTACTGGGAGCCTACCAGGCGCGTACCGGCAAATGTCCTGAGTCGTGGCGCGAGTTGGAACAAGCCTTTCGCACGTTGCGGATTCCGCTGGACCAATCAGGTGCTCCACTCGATCCGTCTGGAGCGCCTTACGTGTTGAAAGCAGGAGCTTGTGAAGTCGAGTTGGATCCGAAACTGACAAAGATTCCTTTGAAATAAAATATGCCGGTTATCGAGATTACAAACCTGACCAAAGACTACGAAGTCGGTTTTTTCCGCAAACGAAGAGTTCGTGCGCTGGATGGGCTGTCGCTTTCGATCGATCAAGGACAGATCTTCGGATTTCTCGGTGCAAACGGCGCCGGCAAGACGACGACACTCAAGCTTCTGATGCGATTAATCTTTCCGACGACGGGCAGCGCTCGCATTCTCGGTCACGATATACAGGACGTGCAGATGCATCAACGCATTGGTTACCTGCCCGAGAATCCGTACTTTTATGATTACCTCACGGCGCGTGAGTTTCTCGAGTACTGCGCGGAGATCTTTGGACTTCCGTCCGCTGAACGGAAGAAGCGTGCGGCTGATCTGCTGTCACGAGTTGGGCTCGACGAAAAACGCTGGGACACGCAACTGAGAAAGTTCTCTAAAGGCATGTTGCAAAGAGTGGGCCTGGCCCAGTCGCTGGTTAACGATCCGGAGATAGTTTTTCTCGACGAGCCGATGAGTGGTCTTGATCCGGTTGGTAGGCGTGAAGTGCGCGATTTGATTGCGGCGCTGCGTGATGAGGGCAAGACCGTGTTCATGTGCTCTCACATACTTTCAGACATTGAAGTTCTCTGCGATCGCGTCGCAATACTCAAAAAAGGAAAGCTCGCTCAGGTGGGACATCTCGATGAGCTGCGGCAATCCACGGAAGGTCCAAATCGAATGGAAGTGATGGCCACCGGCGCCGATGCCGACGCATTAAGGCAGCAGCTTTCCGCGACTCAGATCACTCCGACACCAAGAGGACTCCGCATCGAAATATCTTCCGAAGATGAGATTGAACGTGTGATCGCGGCGTTGAGAAAAGCGGGCGGGAAGATAGTTTCGATTCACCCGATCAAGCAATCGTTAGAAGAGTTATTCCTGGACTAGCCGCTTTGCTCCTATGTATCTGGGCTATTGAGGGTATTCCTTGCTCCGTAGGAGCAAGATGTTTATAGCAAAACAAACCAAACCAAAAGCGCTCCTTTAGGAGCGCTATGTTGTTTGGCGGCATTGCACTCCTAACGGAGCGCGAAAGCGATTTTTGGCGGAGGCTATAAACATTTTGCTCCTACGGAGCAAGAAACTACTCTTTGAACTTGAACGCCGTAACTTCCATCTTGATATTGGCACGCGCGTCGGTCTCGCTGAATCCGTCCAACAACACGTTGACCTGCATCGTCTTGTTTGGCGCAAGCTCCGGCTGGCGCGTTGGGACGACCACTACCGCTCTCTGCTTCACCGGCTTTCCCTGGTAGTCGACCACCGCAGCTCGTACTTCGAGTCCCGTCAAAGTCTTTCCCGTTAAGTTTCGCACCGTCGTCTGAAGACTCATCACGATGTCGCCGAGCGCGCGTTTTGCTTCGGTCGCTTCCGGCTCGTCGAGCACGATGTTTTTGCGCTGCTCCTCAAACTGCGGCGAGCCTTCGCGTACTGCGCCCTGGAGCGCTTGTTCACCGGGCGCGCTGCGACCGCTCAGACGCATTAAACCGTAGAAAAGTCCGGCGATTACAACAGCAGCAATCACAGCCACGACGATGATGAGGGTTCGATTAGTGTCCTCAGCTTCAATACGCCGATCAGGAGCAGCCATAGTGTCAGGAATTGTGCCACAAAAAACCACAAAAGGCACAAATAGTGCGCCCGTCCTCAGGAGCCGTCGTGCGTCAACAATTGCTGGATCAACTGCTCGAGCTGGTTGAAATCGATTGGTTTCGTAACGTAACTGTTGCACCCAGCCTCGACGGCTTCGTCCTGGAAGTCAGAAGTGTCGTGGGCTGACACAGCGATGATTGGGGTGGCTTCCAAAGCAGGAAGCTTGCGAATGAGACGTGTAGCAGCAAGTCCGTCGATCACCGGCAGACTGAGGTCCATCAGGATTAACTGCGGCTGTTCGGCACGGGCGAGGTTCACCGCTTCCTCGCCATTCATTGCCTCGACCACTCGATAGCCCGACATTTCGAGTAGTCTCCGCATCATGAACCTATTGTCCTCCGTGTCTTCGACCAGAAGGACCTTAGGTGGATCAGCCGCCTTCTTTTTCATCTCACACCTGACTTTGAGCTCAATCTTACCTCTACCGTGCCCGCAAGTTATTGATTTTACTGTATCACTAGAATACGCGACTGATTTTTGGTAACATCCCGCATTGAAACGCAACACTAACGGATCTTAGGCCAGAGTTTAATTCATACACTCGGACTGGCTGTGAGGTTCCCTCCCCCTGCGGCCCCATTTTGAAGAGCTAAGAGAGAATTTGCCCAGATGAAGACTGCAATGTCGAGACCCGAAGACAACGAACGCCTTCAGGATCTCGGTCGAGCATCAATGCAAATAGTCCACGACCTTAAGAATCAGCTCAACGGTCTCAAACTCTATGCCACGTTCCTACGCCGCCGGATTGAGAAGAATGAACGGCCCGGTGACGAACAGGAGACGATTGGAAAGCTGATTAATGGTCTCGACCGTGCGGCAGAAGATCTGTCGACGATTGTCCGCTATGGACAGTCGGTGGAGTTGAAAAAACAGGCCGGAGTCGAAGTGGACAAGGTTTTGCGCGCCGTGTGCGCCAGTTTGAATGAGGGCGGCTCATCGATAGCGTGGGAAAGCGGTTCAGACGGAATACAGGGTAATCTCGACCTCTTCAAAATTACGGATGCCTTTAAGTGGTTATCTAACGGTGCACTGAAACTCCGTAAAAATACTGACGATGGAGCAGGAGACGTAACGATCAGCGCCGCCACCGAAGGCGACCAGGCCGTAATTGAGTGGTCGGGTTTGCGCGAATTGGATCACGATCCGTTTCGTTCGTTCGCCGGAAGCGACGAGATCAAACTCGCGCTGGCGGCGAAAATCATCGAGGCGCACGGCGGATCGGCCAAATTCGAAGATACAAAGTTTGTGGTAGTGATTCCCCTTGCCGGATAAAAATTGCAATAACTAATGGAGTAATCAACATGCCCCAAGGCGCAGCGATTTCGAGGGAGGAGAAAAAGGTGGAGAACAAAGAAGTGCGGATTCTTGTGGTAGACGACGAACCAACTATGGCCGATTCTCTGCGGCAAAATTTCGTCGAGGAAGGATACTCGGTCGATACCGCACCGACTGGTGCAGCCGCCATCGAGCTCTTCGATCAGGGCGGACATCACCTGGCAATCTGCGACTTGCAACTGCCGGACATGGACGGATTGGAAGTACTGCGTCACATGAAAGACGCGCGACCGACAACGGAAGTGATCGTTGTCACCGGTTATGGTTCCGTACAAAAAGCTGTGGAAGCGACGAAAGCCGGCGCTTTCTACTTTGTCGAGAAGCCTTTCGATTTCGAGGAATTGCAACCACTCGTCGAAAAGGCGCTCGAACGTCGTGAGCTCGTCGCCGAAACTACGAATATGAGGCGCCAACTCTCCACACGCGCCGAGTATTTCAACATCATCGGCGCGTCGAAACCGATGCAGCAGATTTACGAGACGATCGAATCGGTTGCGAAATCGGATGCGAACGTTCTGATCGTCGGCGAGTCAGGCACAGGGAAGGAGTTGATTGCAAATGCGATTCACTATCAATCGCTGCGTTCCAAAAAGCCGTTCATTAAAGTGAACTGCGCAGCGCTTCCCAAGGAGTTGATCGAATCAGAGTTGTTTGGTCATACGAAAGGCGCGTTCACCGGCGCTCACGCGGACAAGGAAGGCCTGGTCCAACACGCCGCCGGCGGGTCTCTGATGCTGGATGAAATCGCAGAGATGCCGATCGAGTTGCAACCGAAGCTGTTGCGTGTTTTGCAGGAAAGAAGTTATCGGAAGATCGGTTCGGAGAAGACTTACGCCGTCGACTTCCGTCTCGTCTGTTCGACCAACAGACCTCCCGCCGATGCGATTCGTGATGGTTTACTGCGTGACGATCTTTTCTATCGAATTTCGACGATCACGATTCATGTGCCACCATTGCGCGAACGAAGCGAAGACATTCAGCTTCTGACCGAGCACTTCCTGAACGAGTACGCGCGAAAGTATGAACGGCCGATCACAGGCGTTTCGCAGGCCGCGTATCAGAGATTGTTTGGCCACTCATGGCCGGGAAATGTGCGCGAACTACAGAACGTGATCGAGCGTGCCGTTCTGCTCGCCAAAGACAAACAGATCGAACCGATCGATCTGCCATTTGATAACGGCACGTTGCCCGAAGGGACGTCGTCGAGTGTCACATGGGATGTGCCGCCCAACATGACGCTCGAGGATATTGAGCGGCTTGTGATTGAAAGAACTCTTCAGCGTACTGGCGGCAACAAACAAGCAGCGGCAAACCTCCTCGGTATCTACCGTCCGCGTCTGTATAGCAAGATCAGAAAATATAATATTGACGTCCCGTCCCTTGTCTCGGCTTAATGTGCTTGGTGCTTTGTACTTGGTGCTTTGCAAAGAACAAAGTGCCAAGTACAAAGTACATCTCTGAGCATGGCTGTATCCCCCACAACCACCCTGACACGACTGCGCGGCCTCGACGCACTTAGAGGCATTGCGGCGTTGGGCGTTGTCTTCTATCACG
>DATNFX010000243.1:0-12257 GCA_035606195.1 Pyrinomonadaceae bacterium | reverse complement strand
CACCGGAGGAGCTACGAACATCAATTGAAAAACGACGCTCGTCCGAGCTGAAATCCGAAACGTCCGGTCCAAAGTAATTGCCGAAGACACAAATAGTTCTAAATCCCGCCCACGGCAGTGGGCGGATTATTCAAGTCCTTTCTATCACGCCGTTGTCTAAACGCTTTGTAATCCCGCCCACGGCAGTGGGCGGATACTTCAGGTCCTTTGCTATTCATCCAACCCCGAAGTTGGGTGGTCGTTGATAAATAGTCAGAACTTGAACTATCCGCTCACTGCCGTGAGCGGGATTAGATTCTGTGTTAGACGGGAGTTCTTAGAAAGGACTTGAACTATCCGCCCACTGCTGTGGGCGGGATTCTGTTGGTGCCGGAAAACTTTGATCATTCCCAACCAATGGTCTAAGATTCGGCCTACCTGCAACAACCCCCTTCAATCAATCGATCTCAAAACTTCGTGGGAGGAAGATGAGATGTATAAAAAGATGCTTGCGCTGAGTTTACTCGTATTCGCCGCACTCTTCGGCGGGTTTCCTTCACAGCCGAGGGCGGTTTCCGCCGCTAACCCCATTTCCGTTTATGGAGCGTGGCATTGCGGAAATGATTTCTGCACCTGGTCCACCGTTCGCAACATGACCGACTTCAACACCAAAAACCAATGGCTAATCAATCGTGGTGATGGCACGCCGTCAGTGAACCTGGTGGTTTTGAGTTTTGTTCATCCGATGCGACTGCTGAACAAAACAAACGATGCCAGCACTTCGCTGGGCATCCCTATCGGAATGAATCAGGCTGTGGTTGATTACTTCAAGAGCCGCGGCGTCCGGGTAATGTTGTCAATCGGTGGGATCACTTATACCGACGCCTGGAATCAGGCTCTCGCAACCAACCCGGTCCAGTTCGGTTTGAATGCCGCGGAAGCGGCGCAACGTTTGGGCGTTGGGATCGAGATCGACTATGAAGAAAACACGAACCCAAACCTTACGGGGCTACAGGCGTTCATCAATGCCTATCGCTCGGTTCTGCCTTACGATGCAACCGGAAACAATCATGCTGCGCGTTTGACGATCGACCTCGCTGCCGGCGATCGCTGGTTGATTGATATCGCGCGCAAGGCAACTGGTGATTGGCTGAACACGACGACGCCTGTTTTGGACTACGCGAATGCGATGGTGCCGAGCAGACAACCCAACAGTGCGGCGACAGCAACGGCTGACTGGCAGGAACACGTCGATGGCAAGCCGCAGTTTGCACCTCCGATCCTGCCGCTCGCGCCCGCGAAGTTTACAGGCGCGCTGTACATCGTTACGGGCAGTAAACCCGCGCCGGAGTGCGTCAGCTTTAGCACTTCATTGACTAACTCAACGGGAGCATTCGTGCAGACTGTATCGCCGAACGGTGCGGGCACGACTAGCGGTATGCTCGGCTACATGTTCTGGGCCGCGGAGTGTCCGGCGACGAGGCGTATCTGTACCGTGCCTCCAAACTCGTGCGAAGGTGGTGTAGGAGTCGGCGCCACGACGTACGGCATTCCGATCCCGATGCCGGCACTAAGACAAAACTGAGCCGCAGATTAAACGGATCTGTGTAAATCGGATTTACACAGATCCGTACAAATCCGTGGCTCAGTTCTTTTTGTTTTCGCTGATGTACTGCTCCAGCTTTTTTCGATCGGCGTAGTCAGGTTTTTTCTTGAGGACTTCTTCGTATTCAACGACGGCTTTGTCTTTCAGTCCGGCCGCGTTGTAAAGCCAACCGAGGTCGAGATGGGCTTCTATCTTCCCGAGCTTCCCTGCCTCGTTTAGGTATGGAATCGCCTTCGATCCTTTTTTCAAACGAAGGTAAGCCTCACCCAAAAGCAAATTCGCATCCGGCGACTGCGGTTGCAGCTCCACAGCACGCGTTAATAGCTCGACAGCCTCTTCGAATTTCTTTTGTGTTATCCGAAACCTGCCGAGGTTAATTAAAGGGAGTGCATACGTGGGCTTGAGTTCGATAGCATTCAGGTAAGCCTTTTCGGCATCTTCAGGTTTTTCCTGGACCAGGTAGAGAGTTCCCAGCAACGTCCAACACTGAAAATCGCTTTTGTCTTTCTCTACAATCTGAGTAAGCAGCCTGACCGCGTTTGCATAATCCTTCTTCTCTACCGCTGCGTGCGCCTTTTCAAACAACGACTTGTTTGCCGGGGAACGGTCATAAAAATCCGTTGCTGAAACGACGCCGGAATTATTCGTCCGCGCTGCAGGTTTTTCTTTCCATTCAAAGTCAAAGTCCTGGCGAATATCCGAGGTAGTGTTGCCGGTTAGTGTCATACGCATGCGCGTAATCTCGCCACCGTTAGCTTCGATCGCGATGTCGTAATCTCCAGCGCGTAGATTCGTGAATCGATAACGTCCTCGACTGCCGATTGTTTGGCGGCCAACGATCTTGGTCGACTGATCGTACAAGACCACCGTGACACTCGACGGACCTGCGTGTTCCGCTTTACTGTCCTCGATCTTTACGTCGCCCCAAAGCGTGTAGCCACTCTGACTCATCGCCGGTAACGCGATAATTAAGACAAGTAGCGCCAGCAGCAGTTTCGGTTGGGGATTCATGTGCGTATTTTCCATCAAACCGCAGACATTGCAATAGTTCTACGAAAGAAAAAAAGGGCTCCCAAATTTCAGGAGCCCCACAAACATATTGAAGAGTGAAGTTGAGGCTAAAACTCCCAACGCAACCCGAACTGCATTACACGAGCAGTGCTTTGACTTGTCGTAATGCTGCCGAGGGTTGTTGAGCCAATGTCGATATCAGGAATCCCAAAGACATTATGGTTGAACAGATTGTACGCCTCAGCGCGAAGCTGTATGCGTTGTGTCTCAGACCACGGCAAGCGGAAGTTCTTCAGCAGAGCCGCATCAACGTTCCAGTAAGGCTGCGATCGAAGAATGTTTCGACTACCAGCATTACCGTGACATGGATACTGTCCAACACCTGTTCCAGTGTCGAGATTGTGAACCGCATTTGGGTCCGCAAAGAACTGGATCTGGCCATTGGGCGTGTCGTGAATCGAGGCTCGCAGAACACTCAGGTCTCCGGTGAGCATAGCGGGAACTCCGTTTGCTCCGTCGAAGATGAACGTTCGTGGCCACGAAGCGCTAGCCAAACTGAATGGCAATCCGCCACGTGCGGTCACGATGCCGGAGAGTTGCCAGCCACCGATGACGCTGTTCACCCAGCCCGGCGCCTCGCCGCCAATCATGTGTCCGCGACCAAAAGGCAGTTCCCAGATTCCGTTTACATTCAGCAGATGTCGAATGTCGAAATCCGAATTTCCGCGGCAGACGCGAAGGTCGGTGGCATCGCAAATGAGACCACCCGCCGTCGTCGTGTTGGCAACGGTCGACTGGTTATCGATTGAGTGTGACCACGTATAGTTCACGTCAAACTGGAAGCCCTTCGAGAACCGTTTACGCAAACTCAGCAACATGCCGTCGTAACTTGACGAGCCTTTGTTGGTGACGAAAGCGTTCACGGCAAACTGCGAGCTGAGTCCTACGTTCGGACCAAGCAGACCATTGCGACGAAGAGCCTCCACCGTATCTGCCGTGTCGCCGATGGACACTTCGAAGCCAGTGAAATTAGCTACCAGGGCAGTACAGCTTGGACCCAGACCGAGCCCGGAGCAGGGCACTCCAAACGTAGCAATTGAATTAGCATTCATCTGGTTCTCGAACCATGCGATCGGCGTGATCGCACCACCAGCATTGATCTGATCCTGAAGCTGGTTCATAGCGCCGATCATAAACTGGCCGGAGGCTTGATCTTTGAAGTCTACGATCTGACCGGCGTCTGCCAGTGTGAATAGCTTTCTCGCCTGACGGCCGACATACGATGCTTCAAAGATGAAGTTGCCGGGCAATTCACGCTGGAAGCCAAACGTATACATGATCGAGTACGGGATCTTGAAGTTGGGATCCACTGCGTAGTTGAACGATCGGATCTGACTTCCAATTCCCTCGCCGTTCTCTACATTTGGTGTAATAGGAACGACCACGGGCGGAGCAACGTTTTGAACCGGCACCGCGTTGACGCTCTGGAACCGCGGGAAGTTCGCAAGCGCAGCGGCTCCGTTCGTCGCGTTGAAATCGTTACTCAAGAACACGTCCAGAATATAGGTGCTTTGATCCTGAAGGAACGTTATTGCACCACCGGGCCGATCATAAGTTACGGTTCCGCCACCGCGAATTACTGTCTTCCGGTCGCCAAACAGTTTGCCCAACAGACCACTCCTGACCGAAGGATTCCAGGCAAAGCCCACGCGCGGTCCGAAGTTGTTTTTGTCAGTCTCATAGAACGGCCGCGCATTGTTTCCTTTACCGCCGCGGTCGTATACGAGAAACGGTTCGGACGACGCGTTTGCGATGCCTGCAAGACCATTGGCGACGCGGGTATTGAACAGAGTGTCGAAATCCAGATTCTGAATTGACTGGCGCCCTTGTGTCTCATAAGGCGCTGGATAAAGGTGCCAACGAACTCCATACGTCAGAGTGAAATCGTTGCGAACTTTCCAATTATCCTGAGCATAGAACTCGTATTCCACGTAGCGCCAATCGCGGATCCTTCCTGTGTTCAATGGCAGGGCGTTTCCAGCAGCGTCGTAATTAAACCTCGTGGACACTGATGGGATTGTGCCCAACAGGAAAGTCAACGCGGAGTCAAAATTATTCCGCACAGTAGCGTTGTTGAGAATGTTGCTCGGGCGAAGCGCATTGGCAGGGGAAGTGACTCCACCAAGGCTGGTCGGGAAGGCGCCGCCGAGTCCAACCGTCGGGAAGTTATAATCGCTCGTTAGAACCGTTTGCTGATTGACAGTTTTGAGCGAACCACCAAACGAGAAACCATGGCTACCCTTATTCCAGGTCACGTCATCTCGATACGTCCAGACAGGAACGTCGCGAGCTTGAGTACGAAAGTCGGCAAAGGGCGCTGACAGTGGTGTGAACGCGTAGGAATTGGGTAACGATGGATGGAAGAAGTTTGGAAAACCCAATACGGATTTACTTATTCCTACTGTTGCTGAGTTCACAAAATTCGGAGTGATTGTCCAGTTGTGACCAACAGCAACCGCGTAATCGCCGGTAATAATCTGGGATGTTTCCGGATCGCCCGGGAACTGCGCCGCTACAGAGTTAACAGTGTCCGTTTGAACAGCACTGATCTTGCTTACCCTGACAAACAATCGTTGCAGGTTTGAGATGTTAAAGTCGACGCGCCCCGTGTAGTTGTTATCAGCGCGGTGTGAAGGCACATTAAATCGAAATCCGGCCGTGTTGACGCCGTCGCCGAGGGTGAAATCGTTCGGCAGCGGATAGCGCTGATTAACGAAATCCAAAAGTGCCTGGTTGCCTCCGATATGCAGCGGATCGGAGTTCGCTGCCACTTGTTGTGGCGTCAGAATCGTGATGCATTGGGGAGTGGTGTTAAGCCGGGATTGCGACGTGCAACCTGGATTCCTGTTGACGAACGCGAGGCCGCCGTTGCGAAGGTGTGGCAGTGGAACGATGCGGGTATAGGACTGGCCCTGCGCATCGCGTCGAGCTTCATAATCGAAGAAGAAGAACATCCTGTCCTTACCGCTCCAATAGCGTGGACCACCTTCACCAAAGTGTGGCAGGTAAACTGGTCCACCGATGCTGCCGCCATACTGGTTACGCGTGAGCTGCGGTCTCTCAACTCCGTTTTTGTTATTGAAGAAGCTATTGGCAGCGGTGGCAGCAGTGCGATTGTACTCACGGAGTGAACCGTGAAAATCGTTCGTACCGCTCTTGGTGATCAGTTCGATCTGTCCGCCGCTGCTGCGACCTTCTGACGCGGCCGGATTCGCCGTTACGGTGCGAAATTCCTGAATGGCGTCGATCGGTGCATTGCCGGTAGTTGCAAATGCCTGGCCCGTGGCCTGATCGTTCGCGTCGATTCCGTCAACGGTGATGTTGCCCTGGTCTGCACGCGAGCCGGTCACTGAACCGACGCGATTGGTAGCTGCCGTGCCGACGTTGTTTCCGACAACGCCGGGTTGTAGGCCAATCAATGGAGCCGGCGAGCTGCGAATCTGGATCGGAAGTTCCTTCAGACGTCGCTCGTCGATCACGTTCCCGATGCTGGCATCGGTTGTATTCAAAGTGGCTCCGGCTTCAGCGGTCACCACCACATTTGCGGATACCTGACCCGGCGTTAATTCTGCGTTGTGAGTTTCGGTGATTCCTACCCCGAGTGCGATTCCTGCCAGATCAAGGCTTTCAAACCCAGTAGCTGAGAACTTAAGGGTATAACCTTGTCCCGCCGGAACCTGTGCAAACAAATATACGCCCCGATCGTTCGTGGTCGTCGTTCTTTCCTGAGAAGTTTTTGAGTCGACTAGTTTCACTGTCGCTCCTGCGATCACAGCGCCCTGAGCATCTGTTACGGTGCCCGTGACTGCTGAGGTCGAGGAGGTCGCCTGGGCGAAACATACGACTGGTAAAAGGAGTAAGAATACGCCGACGATCAGTGACGATGTTAGTTTCGTCATGTTTATAAATCTCCTAATGTTACGTCCCCTTGATGACAACGAATCGACACAACTCGCTAGTGTGTGATTCGTTAAGTTGAATGATTGATGAAGCCAGTGATTAAAGAGTTATTAGTCGGGAGTGAGGACGTCTTGCCCTTACATCGATCTAGTTTTTCGTATTAACCTCGGCTTCCTTTCTTGCCTGTTCAGTCGAGACTGATCAAGACGAAGTGGAAGGTGCAAAGAGTGTGCCCACTCCATGCTTTTGTAATTTCCAAACTCGAGGTTCGAGCGCGGGTTGAGAAATTCGGATTCTTTACGAGTTGATGAATTTGATTCACGCGTTAGTGCAGGCAACGCAAAAAAATGAATGCATTGATCTCTACGAAAGAATGTATAGTGCGCACTCAATGAGTGACTTAGAAGAAGATGCTAAGAACAAAGCAGCTTCTACTTACAACGCTGCTGCTGATTATTACGATCATCCTGCCAACACATTTTGGGGACAATTCGGACGACGTACTATCACTAGATTAGAACTCGCGACAGGAGAACGTGTGCTTGATGTGTGCTGTGGAAGTGGCGCTTCCGCGATTCCCGCCGCGGAGATTGTTGGTGTGAATGGCGCAGTCGTAGGCGTTGATCTGGCGGAGAACTTACTCGAGCTCGCGCGCTCAAAAGCTAAACAATGGGCTCTCACGAACATTCGTTTTCAATCCGGAGATCTGATGCACCTGCCTTTCGAAGACGAAAGCTTCGACGTAGCGGTGTGCGTCTTCGGAATATTCTTTGTGCCTGACATGGAAGCCGCGCTACGTGAGCTCAAACGTGTCGTGCGCAACGGAGGCCGGGTTGCAATCACGACGTGGGGACCGAGATTTTTCGAGCCGGCAAGCACTTTTTTCTGGAACTCGATTCGTGATGTCAGGCCTGATCTATATAAAGGCTTCAACCCATGGGATCGTATTTCGGAAGTTAACGCTGTCGTCCGGCTGCTTGGGGGCGCGGGTTTGACGCAGATGGAAGCGGTTGCTGAATCTGACTCTCAGCCGGTCAATGAACCAGAAGACTGGTGGGCCATGATCATGGGTTCCGGCTATCGCGGCACAGTCGAGCAACTCTCGCTTGCAGATCTCGAGCATGTGCGCCGCGCAAACCTCGATTTCATTGAGCGCACGTCGCTCCGCGCCCTCGAAGCCAATGTGATCTACGGAACCGCGATGCGTGTGGATTGACGTTGAAGTTAGACAGGATTAACAAGATTACAGGATGTATCTTGTTAATCCTGAAAATCTTGTAATCCGGTCTACAATTCATCTGAGCTTTCAGATCCTCGGTGCTCCTAACCCGCAACCTTTTCCGATTCATCACGCATCCGACACCTGGCTATTCCCTGTCCTCTCCCGCTTGCAAAAGCACCAGAGTCTTGCTAAACCTCCGTATCGGAATGCCCCTTTATCAGGAGAAGTATCATGAAGAAAACATTTCACCTTCTGCTCTCCACATTACTGCTGGTCTCCCTGTCAACTCCACTGCTCGCCGACACGATTCGTCTCAAAGATGGAAGTGTTATTCGCGGTCAGGTGATCGGGTTTAAGGACCAGCAATTCACGATTTTGATCGGCGGGAGCGCGAGAGGAAGACGCGGGCAGACCACCGTCTATGTTGAGGACGTTGAATCGATCGAGTTTGACTCCAATTCCGGTAACGCAAGCCCCACGGACGACGGCAGCAGCGCGCGTAACAATGTCCCTGTGGCACGGCCATCAAACCCAACTACAAAGCCTGACAGCAACCCTGTCGATCGGACAGTCGACACTGTGCCGGCGTCGTCATCAACTCCGACCTTCTTTACGATCAAAGTCGGCGTGAGAGCTGACAACGCAAACAACGGCTGGACAAACAGCGGTCTCGTCGTGCGTAAAGGACAGCGGCTACGGATTAGCGCTTCGGGACGCGTTTCACTAGGTAAAGGACGCTTCTCAACCCCTGGCGGCTTGACGAGTATCCTCGATCAGGACAAGTTGATGCGCAACGAAGCAACAGGCGCCCTAATCGCCGTCATTGGGGACGATAACGACGACTTCATCCTGATCGGCCCGCGCCGGGAGTTTGTCGCCCAACGCGATGGAGTGCTGTTTCTGGGTGTCAATGAGGGCGACTTGTCGGATAATACCGGAAGTTACGATATCGTAATCGAGGCGGAGGCCAGCGGTCGTTAGCCGGTAAACTCAGGCTAACGCCCGCGCATCAGACGCTGAGTATTGCCAATTTCCGATTGCCAATTGCCGATTTGCTGGGTCGACCAGGATTTGAAATCGGCAATTGAAAATTGGCAATCGGCAATAAGCTTCCTTCCTCGCTTTATGACCTTCGGGAGTCGAAATTTATGAGATTTAAACGTTCATATCGGTTTTTTGCTGTTGCGCTCTCGTTATTGCTGCTCGGCGCAAGTGTTAATACCGGGTGGTCGCAGTCCAGACGCCAGCCGCCCACCTCCAACGAAAAGAAGAACAAACGGCCCGACGAAACAAAGAAACCAGACGATCCGAGCCAGGAGCCGCTTCCCAAGGACATCGAGCCACCTAACAAGGCTCAGGACCTGGAAAAGGTCAGTATCTCGACTCAGATCGTCAACGTGGACGCCGTTGTCTACCACAAGAAGAGCGGCCAGATCGTCACCGACCTTAAAAAGGCAAACTTCGCCCTCTTCGCTGATGGCGTTCAGCAGACGATTACAAACTTCTCCACACCGGAAGCGCCCATCACCGTCGCGATGGTGGTTGAATACAGCAAGTGGTCTGAGACCTTCGGACTTTATGGAAGCGGGGGTTACGAGCCTGGTGTTTACGAAGTGATTCGACCCACGGCGATGTTTCTCTCACAGTTCATCAAGCCACCCGACGATTATGTTTCCGTTGTGGCGTTTGATATCCGCCCCACTCCTTTAACTGACTTCACGAACGATCCAAGCCGTTTGAACGCGGTGATCACTCTGTTGCTGCGGAATACGCCGGCGTTTCGCGAGACGAACCTGTTCGACGCGTTGAAGTTTGTGCTCGTTGGTGGTCGAGGCGATTCTGTCGTGCTGGAAGACTCGAAGTCTGAGAAATCCGATTACTCCGGTCTCGTTTCGATTCAGGGACGACGGCGCGCAGTCATCCTCGTCGCCTCCGGTATTGATACCTTCAGCAAGATCAACTACGGCGACGCGCGCAAGGTGCTCCAGAACTCGGGCATTCCGGTTTACATCATCGGCACCGCAAACCTATTCAAGAAGAAATACGGCGACCAGTTGCCGGCAACAGACTCGCTCGGCGGAATGCCCGGAAGAATGAGCTGGCTGCAGGCTGACAACACGCTGCAGACTTTTGCGAAGGAAACTGGTGGCGCCTATTTTCCGGTGACGTTCGAAGGCGAGTTGCCGAAAGTGCTGGGCAATATCAACTCACTGCTACGCAGTCAATACAGTCTTGCTTTTAATCCAGGCGACGCGCGTGACGGCAAACAGCACAAGCTGCAGGTAAGAGTGGATATCGACGGCGATGGCACCTATGACGACAAGGAATACGTGATCCAGGCTCGGCAGTACTACAACTCACCCAAGCCTGACGGAAAGAAATAGGTCAAATCAAATAGGTCCTATATGTCCTATAGGACCTATTTTTAATTACTCCCGTAGATCCTTAACCGATACTCATCATTAAACGAAACGATCTCGGCCTTCCGGTTTGAGAATCGCTTCGCCTCACGCAAAAGCGCCGGTAGTCCCTGCAGACTGAGTTTCAAACCGTACGCGGGATTGGTTAACACCGACTGTAACCGCGGATTCAAACGCTCCGGCATTCCATACCGGATCGCCTTTTGCGCCACCGGCGTGAACCCAACACTCCGCCGCGAATTCACAAACTCCAGCGAGTGATCGAAAACGTTCAACCGGCTCGGCAGGTCTCTGAGCGCCAGATCTCTGTGCGCGAGCATGTTTGTAATCGCCTCCGCAACGACGCCACGGTGATAACTCGAACGCGCTTGCACCGGCGATTCTTCTGAAAAACTCTTCGGCCGTACTTCCGCGAGATCGCAGTAGCGGCGCAGAAAGCTCGTGAGCCCTTCGTAAAGAGTGAGCAGGTTACCCGCTAACTTGACGCGTTCAATGATGGGCGACTGCAAAGAGTCGCCTGAAAAACGTGTCGCCGTGACTGCCGCACGCGGTTGCAATTCCGCTACACGCTCATCGCGACCAAACAAAAGTAAACCTGCAACTGTCGGAACAATCTCGTGCCCGTCGTTTGTCGCCAGCAACAGATCTCGCTCCAGCACTTCTGGTGTCGGATAACCGGCAACTGTCGCTTCCTCAAACGCTCCGCCTTCAAACTCGCGCAGGTAGCTCCACAAATGCGCCTCGTCAACGTCCCCCATCGTAGCGCCGAGTGCGGGAACGTCTTCGTAACGTAGCGGTCGAGACTCCTCCAGCAGCGTTGAGATCTCTTCGCGCGAGGCCTCACGCTTCTCGGCTCCGATGCGCAGGTAAAAACGCCCATCGCGTGTTCGATACGGACGTCTTTTGCTCTCGATATCGAGTGCGACAATGCGACGGCCGTTGTCGAGCGCGATGCGATCGATGAATGGGACGAGCGGCGGCTGGACCTCTTCACGACAGATTCGCACGAGGTCTTCCTGAACTCGTTCCGGATCGTCGACACCTTCAACACGCAACTGATCGTTGACTCCAAAAACCATCACGCCACCGCCGGTGTTTGCGAGTGCGACGATCTCCTGCGCGATTTTTTCCGTGTTTGAGAGTTTCACTTTGAGTTCGAGAAACGTGTCTTCGCCGCCGCGGATGAGCCGCAGTAATTCGGTTCTGGATGTTTGTGGTGCCGGAGTCGAAAGGATGTATTCCTGAAAGGAACGCTCCGTGGTTGGTTCGTGCCGCTGGTTGCTGCGAAATCTTCTACGAGCCATTTGTGTATTGACGGGGCTCTAAACCCGCCCGGACGCCGCGAAGCATCACTGGAATAGAGATTTAAACGCCGGTGGTTAGTGTAGCAAAGAACATGTATAGGTTCTATAGGACTTATCGGATCTATTCATCCGCTGGTTCACGGACGGCGTCGAGGATATCGATTTCGCGTCTGGCGAGCAGTTTTCCCTGCCAGTTGATCATCATTGAGTAGAAACCTATTGCAAACAATGTGAAGGAGGCAAGCGCAAGGTATTCATTGAAGAGACTCCTTGTCGAATAACCAATCAAAGTAGCCAGCACCGGAAAGCTCATCAGCAACACGACCTGCGGGATCAGAAAGAGTCCGGCGACACCCGAAACATTCAAACGTTTTCCATACTTCATCCGCTTCGGAAAACGAATCGAGAGCCAGTTGCCAATACTCGAACTAATCGCCGCAAAAATAATGAACGTTAACGCCAGGAACAGCAGGTTGCCAGGCGTGGTGTCGCCAAAGAGAATGACATTGAGAATCAGCAGTACCGAGCAAAACACCAAAGCGATGAGAGTGAGAACGAGGTTCTTTCCCAAAAGAATTCTGCGCCGATCGACAGGTGATAGAATCAACGTGCGCATTCCGCCTTCTTCGAAAGCAAACAGGTTCGACGACATTCCAGCCAGAATCAGAAACACGTAAACCATTCCACCGATCAACAGCAGACTCGAGCCATACGTTGCAAAACTATTGGAAAAGCCACGCCCAACCGTGCCAAAT
>DATNFX010000242.1:0-8716 GCA_035606195.1 Pyrinomonadaceae bacterium | reverse complement strand
TATCGCTGGCTACTCGGCGACTATCAGCCGTACATCTACCGCACAAATGATTACGGAAATACGTGGACCAGGTTGACTGACGGAAAGAACGGCATTCCTGCCGACTGGCCCACACGCGTCGTGCGAGAGGATCCGGATCGTGAAGGACTGCTTTACGCCGGAACAGAGTTCGGCGTCTTTCTCTCGTTTGACAACGGCGCACACTGGCAACCGTTTCAGTTGAACTTGCCTAATGTGCCTGTTTCTGACATCAAGGTGCATCACAAGGATCTCATCGTTTCAACGCAGGGACGCGCGATCTGGATTCTCGACAATGTCACGCCTCTGCAGCAGCTCACCTCGCAAGTGAAAGCTTCTGACATCACGCTCTTTAAACCGCGCGACGGATATCGCACACGAGTTAGCCCGACTGTTCTTGGTCCAGTGGTGGATTATTACCTGCCCGCACCGCCGACTCATGCAGTTGTGATCGAGATCCTCGACACAAAAGGAGAGGTGATTACTTCTTACAACAGCGAGACGCCTGTATTGCGCCCGGGTCGCGGGCGCGGCGGAGAGAACATGCCCGGCGTGGGTACTGCTGGTCCAGAGTCACAACTCGATCCCGATGCTGCACCAACGCGACGCTTTTTGCCGCCGCCCAGAGTAACAAAAGCTGTCGGTCTAAATCGTTTTGCTTGGGACGTCCGCAATCAGGCCGGAATCACCCTCCCGCCGGGCCGATATCAGGTGCGACTAAAAACGGGCAACACGAAGCTGACGCAATCTTTTAGCGTGCTGATTGATCCAAGAGTGGCGGCCGATGGCGTGACGTTGTCAGACTTGCAGGAACAGTTTGAACACAACATGCGCATGCGCGACCTCGTTAGTGGCGTTAATCAGCTCGCCACGAGAGTCAGGGAGGCAATCGGAAAAACGCCCAACGATCAGCGAATAATCGCGCTCGCGGGGAAACTCTTGAACGAACCGGTCCGTTACGGCAAGCCCGGTCTCCAGACGCATATCACCTATCTCGCCAGCATGACCTCGACCGTGGACCAGAAGATCGGGCGCGACGCTGTGGAGCGCTATCAGGTGTTAAAGAAAGAATTCGACACCCTGCGCGCCGAAGCCGACCGCATATTAGGGGCCACGGATAGTACGGATCCATGAACGGATCAGCGCTGATCCATAAAAATAATCCGTAAAATCCGTGGTTGTAGTACCATTCGCTGGTTGGCCCATTGTGGGCTGAAGTCCCCCGACGATGAAACGCAGAACCTTCCTGGAGATGTCGATTCCCCTGGCGGCAGCCAGCCTCGCTCTGCCTGCCTGCAAGCGAATCGAGGGTTCCGTAGAAAAGCCGCTGCTACCGTTGGTCCTTCGTGGTGGACGCTCGTTCATCGACAGCCAATGGAGAACTGTCGACATCGGGATCGACGACGCTGGTAAACTCCGTTTCGGGCTTGAGCTTCGAGGCACTGAGACGTTGAACGTCACGGGCCGCGTAATCTCGCCGGGCTTCATAGATATCCTTGCAGATAACTCAACCTCGCCTGAGTCGACCTACCAGATCTTCGAGAAGTACAAAGTTTCAGACGGCGTCACCACTGCGCTGCAAATGCACGGCGGCAGTCCTGACTGTGGCGCCTATTACCGCCAGTTCTCAAACCGTCCGCATTCGATCAACTTCGGTGTTTCGACTTTCGTCATGGCGCTGCGCGCTCGATCCGGCGCGCGAAGGTTGATTGAGAAAAATCTCGAAGAGGGCGCGCTCGGCGTTTCACACAGTCTCGAGTATCAACCCGCGCCTTACGCAGAGATGTTGGAGTACGCAAAGCTCGCAAAGAAGTACGAGCGTCCGATGTTCCTGCACCTGCGTTACTCGTCGAGTGAAAAAGAATTGGAAGGGGTTGACGAAGCGATTCGTCTTGCACGCGACAGCGGCGCCCGCCTTCACATCGATCATCTGCACTCGACGGGCGGCACGTTCCACATGGAGCAGGCGCTCGAGAAGATTCGCACCGCAAACGCACAGGGCATGACGATCACCACATGCGTCTATCCTTACTCGTTTTGGGCCACGTATCTCTCAAACAACCGCTTTGGACCCGGCTGGCAGGAACGTTACGGACTCAATTATGAGGATCTGAGAATCGTGGGCAGCTCCGAGCGTTTGAACGAACGCAGCTTTGCGCACTATCGCAAAACTTCTGCACTCGCGGCTGTTCCTGAAGGAACGATGCCGCTCGAAAAGACTGTGAACCTCGCGCTCAAAGAAGACTTCTGCATGATCGGCTCTGATGGCGGTATACAGTTTGAGCCACGCGCGAACTCCCATCCACGCGGCGCCGGCTGCTTCGCCACTGCGATTCGACACGCACTCGATATCGGCATGCCTCTCGAAAAGATCCTCACTAAGATGACGTTGTTACCGCGCAGTGTGGTGACGCCGGCACTAAAAGATCGTGGCGTGCTTGAAGACGGCGCAATTGCAGATCTAACCGTCTTCGATCCCGCAACCATTCGCGGCAACGCAACGACTGAGAACCCAAACCAGTTTTCGTCAGGAATCGACCTGGTGATCGTCAACGGCAAGATCGCCTACAAAGATGGCAAGCAGGTTGATAAGAACGGCGTCGCGATCAAAGCCTAAGGCAGTAACTTCCCTAAAGCATAAGGCAGCATCTTGCGCCACCACGGCCAGTCGTGGTCCACGTCAGGTCCCCAAAGGTCCAGCTTGTGAGGAATGCCTTTGGCGGTGAGAATGTCTGACAATGCGCGGCTGCGTTCGGGTGCTTCGTAGTTTCCCTGCCCTGACATGATCAGGATCGCGTCGGCCTTCTGCAGCAACGGCAGGAAGTGATCGTCGTTCAAGTTTGAAAGATAGTCGACCGGATTATTGAAGTAGACGTTGTCGTCGTAATAATCCTTCAGGTAAGCGCGCACGTCGTAGCTGCCGCTCATCGCAATCACGCCGCGAAACAGATCGGGATGCTTGAAGTAAGCATTCGCCGAAAGATACGCACCCAAACTCGCGCCCGTCGTTAGCGGGCGGTTCTCACCGTCGCCGCAATCCTTTCGAATCAGCGGCAACACTTCGTCAGTGATGTATCGATCGTAGCGCGTGAGCAACTCTGCTTTGAGATTCGACGGCATCTTCTCGTTCAAGAGGCTGTAGCGATTGACGCTGTTGATGGAATACGCGCGGAGTTTGCCGGCCTCGATAAACGACTTGATCGCGTCGACAAGATAGAAGCGTTCATACTCGAGATAGTCGGCGGCCGCCGTGGGGAACATGAGCAGCGGTGGTCCGGCATGCCCGTACGCGACGAGCGGCATTTCGGTATTCAGGTTTGGGCTATACCAGGCAGTTGTACGGCGTTCCATCAGGGACCTTTCTCAAGGGAATCAGGGCCGAAGATATTCTCGCAGATTATTGCCCAGCGCAAGTTTGCAGCGCCATCCACCTAACGTTTTGGGCCGGATTTCGCATAGTTAACATGAAACAAATCCCGCCAAAAGGAGTGAAAATGGCTACGAAAACTCAAAACAAAAGAGAGCACCTCGAGGGGTTGCTGGGTGAACAGATTACAGATGAAGCACTTGCCGCGATTCAGGTGTGGCTCGATACTGCCATCGTTACAAACACTGAAAGCAGAACAGTCCAGAAAAACACCATAGCAAACTTGCCGAATCGATGTTCGGCGAACCGTGTGATCGATGTCAGCGGATTTGCAACAACGGGGGCGAATGGGCAGTTCTCCTTTAATCTGACGAATTTCATCTGTCCCGCACGTGAAATTTACAGCGAGCCGGTAAACGTCATCGCGACCCCAAAAACATCGAAGCCGTTTTTCTTAACTGTGCAGCACGAGGTGGTGAACAACGGCGCCGACGTCAAAATCACGGTCTTTGCATGGAAGTCAAACGGATCAGCTGCGCCGGGGATTACGTTCAACTGGCGCTGTCGAGTTGAGAATCCACTGATCATTACGTGAGTCTGATTCGCGGTGACCGGGTCCTTGAGCGAGTCCTGAATGGTTCCTTGAACGGTTGACGCTCTCGGACCCTTTTGCTATAAAAACGCTTCGCGCCCTGCACATAGTTTCCTGGAAACCATGTGAGGGCGCTTATTCCGCAGTAGCTCAATGGCAGAGCATTCGGCTGTTAACCGAAGGGTTGTAGGTTCGAGTCCTACCTGCGGAGCAATTATCCTTTAATAAAATCGAAGAAGAGGCCACCCGCAAGGTGGCCTCAAGTTTCTGTGACATGATTTGTGACGTAGTAGCTGTTTAAGGTGATGTCGCGGTCAGAGAAATTAGGTTGGCATTTGTGTGAAGATTGCTGGAGGAGGTAAAGACTCTCTGGAGTCAACCCAGGAACCAATGGCATGAGAATCGAAACATCGTTTTCGGCGCAATCGAATCGGGTCTCACCATATTGCCTCGTGCTATGATGTGGCCGGAGGAGACTAATGGAAATCAAGATGACCATAATCTATGAAAGGGCCGATGGGCTGATTCAGGCCTCAGTCGCGGAGCTTCCGGGAGCGATCTCGCTCGGTGCTGATGTCGAGGAGGCGCGGCGAAATCTGGATGAAGCAATCGAGATGGTGCTGGAAGGAAACCGCTTGCTGGCCGAAGATGTTACCAGAGAAAAAATCAGTAGTGAAGAAATCGCCTTTCGCGCAGCATGAAGCGAATCGATTTAATGCGACATCTTGAGAGTCAGGGCTGCCAGCTCATGCGCGAAGGAAGACAGCATAGCCTTTACATCAACCGACAAACCAGGAAATCCGCCGCCGTGCCGCGTCATCGAGAGATTCCCCAAGGAACAGTTCGAAGCATTTGCCGCGCTCTTGGAATTCCGTCGCCTTTCTGAAAAGGCTCAGCAGTTGTGTGCCGACTACAACTCGCGTAAGACGCGTTTGCAATCGTGCGAATTTGAGTGATATGAAGATCGACATTGATGCCCTTACCGAAGCTCAACTGATTGATCTCAACAATCGGGTTGTCGAGCGGTTGAGATTCTTGAGGCACATGCGGGCTCACTCTCAAATGCTGGAGTTCAGTATTGGCGATCGTGTTTCGTTTCAGCCGGAAGGTCGGCCTCTTCAGGTTGGTATGCTTACGCGCTATAACAAAAAGACTGTTACAGTTATCACTGAAAGTGGCGAGCGCTGGAATGTTGCTCCCGGATTGCTGCGCCGCGTTAATAGCTCTCAGGGCGACAACGCTTTGGCAAACGTGATTCAGTTACGCCGGAAGTGAGTGGCGAATGCGGCCGGAGAACGATCGCGCCACTTCTTAACGGCCACGGTGATGGCGTCCGTGAATCGAGGCGAAGAGAATAGCGTGAACCCTCTGAAGCAATACCTTACGCGGGCGAATGAGATCATCGGAGAGCGCACGCCCGACGAGGAGAAATATGACCGTGAGGTCATCCGCTGGATGCGCAAGGGCAAGAGCATAAACAAAGCAATTGCCAAGGCCAATGAGAAGTACCCCACAGAGGCGTTACAGGTTGACGATGATACTTTGGGCGAAGTGCGGGCTCATTATGAGTATCTGGCGGAACACGAGGCCATCATAGGAAAATTAGACGGACTCAAGTTATAGACGCCCCAAGGCCGCTTGGCCCACCTGCCGCTCGAGTTCAAAGGCCATTTTCATCTCCACTGTCGGCGCACAGAAAAAGTTGCGAAGATTGTCCAGTGTGGGGAGAATTTTTCTACAGGCCACCGTGCGGAAGGTGGCCTTAAGTTTTTTTCCGTTAACTTAAGCAGGTCGGACGAAGGAACGTTACATATGGCGATGGGAAATGTAAAATTGGGGCGTTAAGTTTACATTTGAGCTCGGCATATGTAACTTCCATGCCTAATGCAACCTCAGTCTTTCAAATCCGGGAGCTACAAACAACAGTATCAATATAGAAGTTTTACGCCAACATTCATAAATAAGCTTCTGACTTGGACAGATCCTAATATTGACGTCCTGCTGGATGAGGCAACCAGACTTCTAGGCGAACTAAATGCTTATTCAATCTTGATACCAGACGTCGATTTCTTCATTAGGATGCATATCCTGAAGGAAGCAACCACGTCGAGTCGGATTGAGGGCACGCAAACGAATATCGATGAAGCTGTCTTTCCAGAGGAAGAGATTGCCCCCGAAAGACGCGATGATTGGTTGGAGGTTCAAAATTATACTAAAGCAATGAATCACGCCATTGCGGTACTTGAAAGACTGCCGCTTTCAATGCGACTACTTCGCGAGGCGCACAAAATACTAATGTCGAGCGCGCGCGGTGAACATCGCAATCCCGGCGAGATACGCAAAACTCAGAATGGGATTGGTGGCTCAAATCTTACGCATCAATCGGCGAGCTCACTCATCAGACCTTTTGAAGAAATGGGAATTCTCCGAGAAATTACCGGACGAAAAAAGGACCGGCTTTTTGTCTTCTCAGAGTATCTTAGCCTGTTTAAAAGCCGCATCTCTCAGAGCCAAATAATAAGACTCAAACGCAAACCGGGTTGACATAATTTCGGGTGGGTACGAAGACGGCGGATTTCGAAACCTTCATACACGACCTGTTAGCGAACGAGCATTGATGGAACAAAAACCAATGTCGCAGGTTCGGTCACTCAAACGCGGTAGACTGCGTATCGGCAACGACTGGAACGCAATCACCATCATCGCCCTTTCCCAATCCAATCCGCTGAAGGCCGTGGCGGAATTGGTTGAGAACTCCATCGATGCGCGCGCCACCACTGTCTCGATCATTCGCGGTCGCAGCGAAGGCAATCACTATTTGGAGATCCGTGATGACGGGCAAGGGATCCCGCGGGATGCGGAAGGACGTCCGGACTTCCGCTACGTCGCTACACACATTTGCGATTCAGTAAAGCGACGCTTGAAGGAGGAAGGCGTCTCCGGACTTCAGGGAGAGTTTGGCATCGGTCTGCTTTCCTTTTGGACACTGGGCGAAGAATTGATGCTCACCTCGACCGGTGCCGACGACCGTGCCTGGCAAATGGTCATGAGAAAAGGTGATCCCGGCTACACCGTAAAAGCCCGGCGTACACTTTTCGCCGAGCCCGGAACTCAGTTACGAATAAACCGATTGCTCGAAGGAATTCGCTCCCTCTCGGGAGAAAAAATTCAGTGGTATCTCGCCGCCGAGTTGCGCGACCGCATTCGTCATTCCGGCGCGCGCATTACCGTTATCGATAAGATCGCCCGAAAGCAGTATGCAGTTGAACCGCGTCAATATGAAGGCCGATTGCTGCACCACTTGCCCTCTGTTCATGCAACGGCCGGTGATGTTTACGTTGAGGTTTATATGAATGAGCCCAAAGAAACAAATCGCGTTGCGCTGTTTCGACATGGCACACGCGTGTTTGAAGATGTTTCCGTGATTGACGAACTCGCGAAGCCGCCCTGGACCACACGTTATCTTCAAGGACACATCGATGCGCCCTTCCTCAATTTAACGCCAGGCACGCGCAGCGGGATCATCCATGATGAAGCATATGCATCACTTCTGGAAGCTCTCATTCCTTTGGAGAAAAACCTGACAGATATACTTGAAGCACAGCGTCGAGCCGAAGAAGAACAAGCAAGTCGAGAATTACTGCAGACGATTCAACGGGCGTTTCGCGAGGCATTTTTGGCGCTTCCAGCTGAAGAATACGATTGGTTTGATATCCACTCTCGTACTCAGCGCGGATCGGGTGCGAGTCTGCGCAACATTGGGACTACTGAAAAACTGATTGCCGGTGTGACGGAGCAAGAAAACGGTAACGGGAAACAACGGCAGTTTTTCGAGTTCGCTGGTCCGCTTTTTACCGTAGCGATCTCACCAGCCTCGAGTGTTGTGCGAGTAGGCGAACAGAGAATATTGCGTGCGTTACCTTACGATCGATCTCGTCGCCGAGTTGAAAGCGATCTGACGTTTGCGTGGGAAGTAATAGAAGGCGGTGGGGCCCTGGAACATCGACATGATCAAGTCGCGACGTTTATTGCTCCCGCTGAGCCTGGCCTTGTGCGCGTCAAGGTGATGGTTTCACAAAACGACATTGAGCGATCAGCGGAAGCGTTAATTACAGTGACGCACGAACTCTTGTCACAGGTGGGAACAGCCGTGGTGGAGTCTCAGGGGTTACCGGGCTACACTTTCGAAAGCGCTCCGGGCGACTCGTGGCGCTCGAGATTTGACACGAGCCGCAACGTCATCGTCATCAATAACGGGCACCGTGACTTTGTCTACGTGGCCCGGACCAGGACGCTTAAACTTCGCTATCTGATTCGCTTGTACGCCAAGGAACTGGTCCTTAAAAACTTCGTGGGCTTACCACCGGACCAACTGCTTGAAAGAATGGTCGAATTATCACTGAGAACTGAAGAGAACCTGTAGTTCACTCAGCTTTACACCGAAGGTCACCAAAAAGTTGCGAAGATTGTCCAGTGTGGGAAGCCAGATAGGACGGAGGTCGCTGGAAGTCGCACCAGCGGCCTTTTTTCTTTGCCAAGTCGTGTTCGTAACTGCAAGTAGATCGAACGATTGGCGAAACGTTGCAGTGAGAGTGTGGTCCTTCCATATCGAGTTCGAACACACGAAATTGAACAACTTTCGTTTCGCTTGAATCTTGCTGTTTATACAATGGCATTGAGTGGCATTGAGGTAGTGCCTCAGTTTGAAACTGAGCACTACCCCGAGATGTTATTGATTA
>DATNFX010000241.1:0-3648 GCA_035606195.1 Pyrinomonadaceae bacterium | reverse complement strand
ACAGGGAGCGGTAGCGACCTGGTTAAACCATAGCAGTCACGAATCATTAGGAAATGTCGCATGCTGATCACTGACCAGGTCGCTACCGCTCCCTGTACTGACCCGATCCAAGATGATTTTCCGACTTTTGAGGCAAAGCATCGTGCGTGTTCACGTCTTTTGCTTCAGTCGTCGCACGAGCAGCGAGATCCTCGATCTCCAAACGATCGGCAAAATCAGTGTTCTCGGCTTTCAGGCGCGCGTCTATGATCTGGCGTAGAACCTGTTCTCGCTGGTCCGCGTTATAGTCAAGCAGTAGACCGCCGAATAACCAGCCGGACTGCTTATTCGGCAGGTTCACGAGATACCAGTAATCGGTCTTCCCTCCGACGGTATCCTGATTTGGCGAACGCTCTGTAGCGTTCACCACCGTCCCAAGTTTCAGCCTTGTGATCTCCTGCGCGGCAACCTGCGGCCCATTACGCACACGCATCGCCGACACGGTCGTGATCTTTGTCTGTGCGAAAAGAGGCAGGACATCCGGATTTCAATCCTTATAATCCTTGACTCCTCGCACCTTTCTGCATAAATTCAAACTCGCAAATCACACCTGCTGTTGAGGAAAACCACAATGCTCAAAAGATTGTTGATATCCCTTGTGGCGGTTGCCGTGCTTAGCATTAGCGCGCTCGCGCAACAACCAACGCCACCCAAAACACACTTGAAAGTTGGTGACCCGGCTCCTGACTTCACGCTGCGGGCCACTGACGGAAAGACCTACAAACTCAGCGATTTCAAAGGCAAGAAGAATGTCGTGCTGGCGATCTACGTGCTGGCGTTCACCGGTGGTTGAACGAAGGAACTAAAAGCATATCAGGCTGATATCGCAAAACTCGAATCAACCGACACTCAGGTCTTTGGCATGAGTGTAGACAGCGTCCCCGCCAACCGCGAATTCGCAAAGCAAATTGAAATCACGTTTCCGCTACTGAGCGATTTCAAACGCACAGTAGTCAAGGCTTATGGTGTCTATAACGAGGAGGGGGGCTTTGGAAACCGCGCCACGTTCCTGATCGATAAAGACGGCATCATCCAGAAGATCGACGAAGGAAATGTCGCCATCGATCCGACAACGATTGTGGACGCATGTAACGTGCTCCAGCATAAGAAGGTCTCACAGTAAGAACAGAAGCTCGAGCACTGCAAACATCTGCACGTGCTCGAGCTTCCGCATCTCGGCCGGATAGCATCACGCTCTCACCGCCATGCGCATTTACTTGTCATCCGGACACCGCTACCCAGCGTGGCGCTACGGAGTAGCAGCACACGTGGTTCACGACCGACTCGCGCGCGGCCTCGCTGAGCTCGGCCACGAGGTTCGCTATCACGTCGAAGACTTTGGCGACGAGAAACTTCCCGCCGACATCATTCCGGTAAGCGGCCTCAAAGGTGACGAGGATATAATTCACACTAATCGTTTCACTGCCGCTGTATCGCCACAGGCTCAACTTCCGTGGGTGCGCAGTGTCCATTCAGATCTACTCGATCAAGGATTAGCACGCGAGCAGGCTCGGCCCAACTTCATTTATGTTTCGGAGACTATCGCTCGTCTTCATGCATCGGACCGGTTTGTATGGAACGGAATCGATCCCGCGGATTTCATCTATTCCGAAACCAAGGACGACTACTTTCTGTTCGTAGTGGCCGGCGATTTTCACAAGGCGCGGACACTGAAGGGTATCGACGTCGCGTTTTGGATCGCAAGGGAAACCGGCATCAAGCTGGTGGTCGCAGGCGGAGGGGCGAACTCATGGGAAAACACGGAATTTGTGAAGGTGTGTAAGGAGAATAATGCTGAGTTCATCGGCCCAATCCATGGAAAGGTCAAAGCCGAAAAGTTTACCGCCGCTAAGGCGTTGTTGTTTCCGACACAGTTCAACGAGGCGTTTGGGTTGCCGGTGGCTGAGGCATTGATGTCCGGCACACCGGTTATAGCAAGCAACCGTGGCGCGATGGCTGAAGTGCTCGATCCACGCGGAGGATTCGCCTGCGCTGACGAATCAGAGTATTTGAACGCAGTCGCGAACCTTGGACAGATCAAGCCGGCCGATTGCCGGCAACTCGCCCTCTCGCGTTTTCATTATCTCGACATGGCGCAAAACTACGTCCGGGAATACGAGCGTGAGATCGGGGCCACGGATAACACGGATCTAAAAACGGATTCTAGTTCTGATCCGCCTTTATCTGTTTTGTAGATCCGTGTAATCTGTGGCTCTTGACGGAGGTGTTCAAATGAGAAACGTATGGCTCGCGGTCTTGCTCGCGATCTTCATCATTGGTCCGTCTGTCCGCACCGCTTCGGCCTACGCCGCTCCCGATCTTGATGGTCTGAAACTCGTTACTCAGCTTCCTCCCGAGTTGCCTCAGCGAATCTCGGGATTTGCTTACGACGGCGAGAAGCTGTGGGCTGCCATCTATCAAGGGCGGGGCCTCTATGCGACTCTCGATCCTTCCACACTCAAGTGGACGATCAATAAAGACCAGAAAGCACGCCAGGCCATCAGCGATATATCGGGTGTGTTCTACAGTCCAGGCGGACTCTGCTTCGCTAACGGTAAGCTTTGGATCGGCGCTTCATACGGCGATTCTTATGGCTCCATAGATCCGCGCGACTGGAAGGTCGAAAACAAATTCCCGGTCAAACAAAGAGAACATTTTGCGAGCCAGTCGTATTCCGGAATGGTCTACGACGGGAATCATCTGTGGATCGCATGGCATTGGATGAACTACCGCCTGCCGCTATCCCAAACGCAACTCTTGCTGAAAGTCGAACCCAAGTCAGGAATCGTTATCGCCGAGTACCCACTGCCACCAGGCACAGCAAACGACATGACACACGGGTTAACCTTCGACGGATCACTATTGTGGCACGCGAAGGACAACAAACTCTCATCTATCGATCCCACTACGGGACAAATGATTGCCCAATACAGGCTGACTCAGATCAAGCGAGTCAGCGGTCTGGCGTGGGACGATCAAGCTCTTTGGATTGCGGAGTTCAATGGGAAGATCTGGCGATTGCCATTCATGCTTGGCTGACGCCATCCAGCCGGGACCTACGGTTTCCACTTGAATGGAAACATTTTGCCCGCCTCAACGGGATCGAGAGTTCCACCCGCAATCGCAACTGCACGCGCCAGAACCGGATCTTTTTGAGAACGGAGATCCTCGGCCGTTGGCAATAACACTTCGTCAGGTGAAACGCCTGTGCCTTCGAGACTCTTCCCGTCGCCCATGATGATGTCCGCATCGGTCACGCTTACTCCGTAAAAGATTACGGTTTCGAGACCGATCTGATGCGGGTACACGACTTCGCATCACCTTTCCGTAAGTGCGATCACCGAGAACGGTTCCTCTCTTCTCCAACTGGACCACACGTGCAAGCACCTCAGATGCTGAACCGGATTCACTATCGACAAGGACAAATACCTGGCCCTTGTAGCCACTGTCACCACGTGTCTTAGCGAGCATCGGTTTTGACTCTTTACGCAACTTCATGTTGCCGATCGTGATATCGCGATCAAAGAGATTGCCGACGAGTCGCTGCAGGGTTTCAACCAGACCTCCGCCATTGCGTCGCAGATCGAGAATCAGCGTCTTGTATTTCTT
>DATNFX010000240.1:0-3949 GCA_035606195.1 Pyrinomonadaceae bacterium | reverse complement strand
GCCGACGAACTTCATCGCCTCAAGAACATGCACGAACAAGCCGACTCGCAACTCGCCGCACGCAGCGCAGAGTGTGCGGAAATGCTCGATCGCCTGCTCAAAGTTCGTAGTAATCTGGAACTCGAACAAGGCGGCGCCGGTAAACTCAGCCTCGGATAACAACGGCGTACAAGCACATCGAAAAATAGGTCCTATAGGACATATAGGACCTATTTTTCTTGGTGCCCAATTGTGCTACTATCCGTGGCGGCGGAGGGTCACGTTCTGCGGTGTTCGTCACCGAGTTACGATGATTGAGCCAGTGCCGTTGATTCAGGGAGACCGAGGTCGTTTGCCAGTGCATTTCTTCATAGTTAAGAACTGCCGGAGGCAGCGGCATTAAGAGGTCACCCACCTGTCTTGTGCAGGTTCAATTACGGCTCCGGAGCGGCAATTGCGGATCTCCCTCCAGCCAGTAAAACCGCGTGTCGTGAATCGTCAATCGTGCTCCCGTTTGATTCACACGATTAACGATCCAGGGTTCGCGGTTTTCTATCTTCATCAGCCAATTCTTCAGTATGAAAGTTCTCATGATCGGAGATGTCGTCGCGAAGCCTGGGCGCATTGCTGTGCTCGAGCGCATCCAGGATTTGCGCGAGCAGAACCAGATCGATCTCGCGATCATGAATGCCGAGAACCTCGCCGGCGGATTCTCCGTCACGCCGCAGTTGTGTGAACAACTGTTCTCGACCGGGATCGATGTGATGACTTCAGGGAATCACATCTTCGATAAGAAGGAAGCCATCGACTACATCCGCAAGCAACCGCGTCTGATTCGCCCGGCGAACTATCCTCCTAACACACCCGGCAGCGGCTGCTGGGTAGGAGAAGTGAATGGTGCAAAGGTCGCGGTGATGAATGTGATGGGCCGGGTCTTCATGCCGCCGTCTGACGATCCATTTCGCATAATCGACAGCGTGCTGGAATCGTTGCCTTCAGACACGACGGTTCGTCTCGTTGATATTCACGCCGAAGCGACGTCGGAAAAAGTGGCGATGGGCTGGCATCTTGATGGTCGCGTATCGGCTGTTGTCGGCACCCACACGCACGTGCAGACTGCTGATGAAAGAATTTTGCCGGGTGGCACTGCTTACCTGACTGATTTGGGAATGACTGGAAGTTATGCAGGCGTGATCGGAATGAATAAAGGCGACGTCATCGCGCGGTTTACTTCAGTCACCGCGCGACGCGCCGAACATTCGTCAGGACAAGTGCGGATCTGCGCCGCGGTGATTGATATTGATGAAGCAACCGGACGTGCACGGCAGATCGATCGTCTAAGTCTCAGCCACGATCAATAGGTCCTATAAGTCCCTATAGGACCTATTTCAGATTTCCTATTCGGCGGAGATGCCTTGCGAGATCGATCCGTCGATCCATCTCACCTTTCAGCTCCGGCCTTAATCTCAAACTCTCAGCAAAGTCTTTCTGCGCTTCATCCTCTTTTCCAAGAAATACGTTGGCGAGCCCGCGATTGAAATAGGCCCATGGAATAGTCGAATCAAGCTCGAGTGCGCGGTTGAAATCGTCGATCGCCTGCAGCATCTTTCCGAGGTGCATCATCGTCGTACCACGTCCCTGGTACGCCCACGCCATATTCGGCGCCAGTTCAATCGCGCGGTTAAAGTCCGTCGCTGCCTTATCAAAATCTTTCAACGTCATATAGACGTAGCCGCGTTGGTAATAGGATTCGGCGGTTTTGTTGTTGAGTTCGAGGGCGCGGTTCAGATCCGCCAAAGCCCCGGCGGAGTCCTTGAGATCGAGCTTGATGCTGCCACGGTTATTGAATGCTTCAAAGAAATCTTTCTTGAGTGCAATTGCATGATCGAGATCCTTCACTGCAGCTTCGAGATCGCCTTGCGCGCGAAATGCCGCAGCCCGGTTCAGGTAGATAGAGGCGAGTCCCGGTCTGATGTCCAGTGCCTGGTTGTAGTCTTCAATCGCGCCGGCGTAGTCGCCCTTCTTAAAGCGAGCGAGGCCGCGATTTGAGTAAGCGTTGGCAGTGAACGGATCGATAACCGTAATAGTGTTGGGATCCGTGTATGAATTTCCCAAACGATCGGACGTCTTACTCGTGTCGAAGTGTGAGCTCAGCCTGATGGCGCGTGTGTAATCTTCGATGGCTCCATCGAGGTCGCCGTTTCCGGATTTCTTTAAGGCGTTGTTGAAGTGACCGACGGCAGCTTCGGGAGTGCGTGTCTGGGAGAACACTGTTGCAGGAAGCAACAGGGAGACGAGTGCGAAAGAGATCGCGTAGCGGCGCATGGTAGACCCTCCCTTGGGGTTGAAGCTCGTCCACCTGGTGCGCTAAGATGCGGGCGTCGACGATGCAGCTTGAGCGCCGCGAGGCGATCGAACTTGTATTGTCATCCAGAGCTTCGTTGCTATCGCAAGTAGCAACGAGGCTCTCATCATTTGATCTTAAAACGACCGAACTGAAAAAAAGTTACAAAAGATCTGGGGCTCTGATTCTGAAACACCGTGAAGTGAAGAGTTGTGACGAAAGAAATATAGGTCCAATAAGACCTATACGACATATTGAATTTATGTTTGTTTATTCAGGCGCAGTCTCTTTGGGCACTGCTGTTCCGGAGTGAGGTTTGATGATCGGCGGAGCTAATAGTCGTTGTGCATATCCTTCCGGGAAGGAGCGAACTTTGCCGCGCGAATCAGTGATGACGTGACCCGTTTCGCCTTCTGCGACAACCTGACCATTCGAAGCACGTACGATTTCGTAGCCAAAACGAAGTGAACGTTTCCGCAATTCGGTAATGTGCGTACGAACTATTAGTTCATCGTCGTAGTAGGCAGGAGCTTTGTAACGACAGTACGCCTCGGCAACAACTAAGAACGCGTCCTCGCTTTCCTCCATATCGCGGTAAGAAAAACCACGTGCGCGACAATAATCAGTCCTGCCGATTTCGAACCAGACCAAATAGTTGGCATAATAAACGATGCCCATCTTGTCCGTTTCGGCGTAACGCACGCGAAGCACGGTTTCGTGCCAAACGCCGAATACATCTTCAGGGGCAGGGCTTGTCATCTGAGCAAAGCCTTCCGAACTCATAAGCGAGAGAAGGAATTATCCTGATCCTTGTTTAGCTGTAAACGTTTTAGCGGACTATAAGAGTGAAAGACCAATATGTCAAAGCAAATTAGCGTACCGTTGGCCCTACTGACCCTGTTATTCCTCATTAGTGGCAGCTTCCTGCCAAAAACCAGGGCACAGACTACTGCTACGGCCACCGCCCAAAATGCGGCGATTGTCTCGACAACAGCCGCCATGCTCAAGGAAACGAGCGAATTGCGTGAGCTTTCAATATTGAAAGCCGTCAAGAGTGGAGCCCAGTCACGTGCCGAGATCGAACGGATGATTGTCAGGAATCTGGATTCCGATACCACGCCCGCCGAAATGCATGCGGCCGAAGTGCTGCTCCGTGCCTTTGGTCTTGCACCCCCAGATTTTGCCTATCGTGCGTTCCTGGTAAAACTCCTGACGGAACAGGTGGCGGGTTACTACGATCCCAAGGCGCAACAGTTTTACCTGGCTGATTGGATCGAGCTCGACGGCCAAAAACCCGTGATGGCCCATGAATTGACGCACGCGCTCCAGGATCAGCACTTCAATCTCAAGCGTTTTGAAAAATGGCCCAAAGGAGATTCTGACGCCGAACTCGCCGCACACGCGTTGATTGAAGGCGATGCGACCCTCGCGATGACCATGTACATGAAAAGGAATCCTCTTGTGGCCCTGGCTTTCATTCGCAGCCTCGGCGCGCAGGAAGCGTCGTCGGAACAGTTCAGGCAAGCACCGCGAGCGTTGCGTGAGTCGTTGTTGTTTCCATATGAAGAAGGTTCGAACTGGGCCACGGATGTTTATAAGCGAGGCGGCTGGGAGATGGTCTCCCAG
>DATNFX010000239.1:0-9190 GCA_035606195.1 Pyrinomonadaceae bacterium | reverse complement strand
TCGTGAGCCAGAGTCATGCCGCGCGGATTACAACCCGTGTAAGCCTGCTTCATCAGTTCGAGATAACTGACGACGTGCTGATCGTAGAGTGGATAACCATGAAACTCTTCGAGGAGATTAAAAGCGATGTGAGGCTTGTGTTCCATCAACGCGTTGCCGATCACATTGAGTTGATTGTAGAGACCGACGGGATAAACCTCATGGCCCATCTTCTTGAGCGTGGAGATCACATCGTATTCGGTTTTGACTTCGAGTTTTTCTTTGTCGGAAAGACCGTTCAACGAATCGGGAGGCACGAGGTCTTCGTGAACTAGCACTATGATGCGCAGTTTCTTTCGCGGCTCAAAGGTCATACGGCTATGCGATGATAACCTGAATGGAGCACGTTCATTACTTGCACAGTCAACGCTATCATGACACGTCGGCGCGTTTCGCGGAAGGGGGTTGCTACACGAAGTTTCAATTCTTTACAACGATCGATCATATTTTGTAGCACGTGATCGATCGTGTATTGATGCACGCCGGTGCCTTCCGCAACGATCTGTCGCACTTCACGACGCACCTTGCGAAGAAAGAGCGCGGCGCTTTGCTTGTTTCGGTGTCGCGGATCGTCAGAGAAGATTCTGTGTAGTTCTCGATCGTAAACTGAGGGCCACTCGAAGTCGTATCGCTCGCGTTTGCGCCGATAGTGATCGCGTAGCGTTCCTCGCAACGCTGAAAGTGGTTCGATCTTCGTACGCGTTCGGTTTCTCGGTTTGGTGCCGTCGAGGTCACTCATCAAATTGTCGATGTACTCGAGCTTGTGAAACGCAGGCCAGCCGCGATAACGGCGACGCCACTGCGAACGCGGCGTGAGCCAGACGGCAAACGTCTCCGCGAAGTCTTCCGCGGGATGTGCCTGTGCGTACCACGCCGGAAGGTGCAGGACATACTTCCTGCTTCCCGGTTTTGGTTTGTAAAAATCCGGGTAGGGTTGCGCAAATGAGCCGAAGAGCTCGCGATGCCGGCGTTTGAAGTGGAGCCGGAATGCGGTGTCGAGAGCGTGACCGGCCTCGTGTCGCAGAATGCGCATGCACTCGGTGTCGGTACCGCCTTCGACTTCCAGCATCTGCTTCCGTTCGAGCTTTATCAGCCGCGGGTGCGCGAGGTAAAACGGAATCGCGATTCCCGGGACGCCGTCGGGTGAAAACCACTCTTCCGACAGCCAAACATGGGGTTTGAAGCGAATTCCACGGGTGTTGAGCTCGCTGTAGAGGCGTTTTATGTGAGGCTCCAGAAACGACCCCTTGATTTTGATGGGAAGGTCGCAGATGCGCAGGTCAAGCAACTGTTCGTCGCTGAGACGATGCCAGGGGAATCTGTAGCTCACGGTGAAGCTGATTCTAGCAAACCATCCACAAATTACACAGATAGCGAAAAATCTGCGTAATCTGTGGATGACCCTTTTCCTTTCGCCCATCCGCGTTCTATTATGAGTACTCAATTTGGCAGCGTCTCCCAATCACACATCATAACTTAGGAGAAGAACTCAGGGGTTTTATGCTTAAACAGACAATTCTCAGAACTGCTCTCTCAATTGCCTGCTTGTTGACGATTACCGGCATAGCCGGCGCCGACACGAAGGTCAAATCGCGGCAAGACAGCGGCGGTCAGACCTACGAAAACACGATCTACATAAAAGGCAAACGCCAGCGCACTGAAAACAGCGGCGGCCAGATGATTACGATTGAGCAGTGTGACTTGCGACGTAACCTGCAGCTCATGCCTGCTGCTAAGGTCTATACAGTTAACCCGTTCGACGACGGGAGTCCCAGCAGCACCACGACTCACTCAGCGACGTCACAACCGGGCGCTGTGACGAAAGGCGGCGTGGTTACGTCTACGGTCACGACTAAAGACACGGGCGAACGCAAGCAGATGTTTGGCTACACGGCTCGTCATATCATCACCACCATGGTGATGGAGTCGTCACCCGACGCATGCAACCAGAACAACATGCGAATGGAGATCGACGGCTGGTACATCGACGCGACGTTCGCGCTCGACTGCGACATTAACCGCCAGTACACCTACAGACCACCAGTAAAAGCCGGCGGCTGTCGCGATCGTTACGAAACAAAAACTATTGGCACGGCGAAAAAAGGGTTTGCGGTTTACGAGAAGATGACGATGCTGGGCGCGAACGGCGCGCCGAGTTTTTCAACCACCAACGAAGTAGTTGAGATTTCACAGGCGACGTTGGAGCAGAGCCTGTTTGAAGTGCCGCCGGATTATCGCCAGGTTGACGACTTCGCAAGTGCGTTCAGTGCCATGGCTGCAAACCCACAAGCGTCAGCTGCGAATTCGGATGCGGCTGCAAACGTCAACCCGACCGCGAGCCAACCCAGCACCAGTGCGACGTCCACGGCAGCAACTGTTGGACCGAAACGCGCGGGAGTCATCCGCATCGGCGTCGTAGCCGTTAAGCCCGGCAACGTCGGAGAGGGAATGAACCCACAACAACTGGCAATCGCGGTGCAAAACACGCTGATGGAGAATTTGAAAGGGAGCAACATTGAAGCCGTTCCAATTGAAGGCAGTGGCGGTATTCAGGCGGAAGCACAGCAGAAAGAATGTGACTACCTCGTGTTCGCGAACGTGTCGCACAAGAAGGGTGGCGGAGGTTTTGGCAGTTTCATGAATAGTGCAGCTGGGAAAGTTGCCAGCAACGTCGGCTATGGCTCGAGCACAGCCGCGGCCGTCGCCACTAATACGATCGTCGCTGCGACAGTCGCAGAGAACATCAAAGCGAAGGACGAGATGACACTCGACGTTAGACTGGAGCGCCCCGGCGCCACCACGTCGACATTCACGCAGCAATATAAAGGCAAAGCCAAGTCTGCCGGGGAGGACATCATCACCCCTCTGGTGCAGCAAGCCGCCCAAGCCGTGATCGCAGCCGCAAAATAAAGATCGCCACAAAAAGGCACAAAAAGCACATAACGATTAATCAGTTGAGGGCGCCAAATTTTTCCCACGGGAGATTTTGGCGCCCTTAACTCTAAAAAATTCCTTTTGTGCTTTTTGTGCCTTTTTGTGGCTAATTTTTTTTGTGGCTAGCTAGGGGGATGAACGCCCGTTTTCAATGACGAAGACGGGCATTCTTTTTCGATCGTGCACTCGGCGCAGAGAGGGTTGCGTGCTTTGCAGATCTTGCGGCCGTGATAAATCATCAGGTGCGGGAAGATCACCCAATCCTTCTTCGGCACGATCGGAATCAGATCCAGCTCGATCTTTTCCGCAGTCTTCTGCTGCGTAAAATCCAGACGATGTGAGAGCCGCGTCACGTGCGTATCAACAACAACGCCCGCCTTTATATCGAACGCATTTCCCAGCACGACGTTCGCAGTCTTGCGCGCCACGCCGGGTAGCTCCAGCAACTCATCCATCGTGTGCGGAACTTCACCGTGATACTGCTCAGTCAGCATTCTGGACGTCCCCTGAATCGACTTCGTTTTATTCCGAAAGAACCCGGTCGATTGAATGTCCTTTTCCAACTCTCGCGGCGCGACCTTCAAATAGTCCTCAGGCTTTTTGTACTTCCGAAACAGATCGGCAGTCACGATGTTGACCCGTTCGTCAGTACACTGCGCCGAAAGAATCGTCGCAACCAACAACTCAAACGGGTTTGAATGATTCAACGAACACTTCGCACCCGGATAAGCTCGCTTGAGTCGCCGGATGATCCAGCGCGTACGTTTCTTCAGTTCCTCGAACTTCTCGCGTTCGGCCATCAAGTCTATTCTGTTCGTTTCAACTTCCGTTTTTTCGTGGCCACTTTCGCTGAAGTCACTTGCGTAGGCTCAGTATCGATTCTAGGGATTGGGAGAGTATTACCCTGGCGAAACACTGTGACCGGACCGTCACTGGAGATCACGATCAGTATTCCCTCTATCATCTTTGAAAACTCCGCCGCAGAGCGGTGTCGCGTCCCGTAAATCCTTTTCTCCTCGCTACCCTTATTCTCACCCACCGCACGAAAGAAGGCTCCTATATTCAGAACATCTCCATTAGGAGAAATCGTAGTAGCTCCGTCCATTTGACCCATCAGATGCACCAAGGGCCTTTGATACGGCCTCTTGACCAATGAATAATTAGACGGCTGAATGGCGCGGTCTACAATTAGATGCCCTGTTCTTACAAGGTTCCCAAAGTTCAAAAGATCTTTAGGGGTAAGAATCACAAATGTTGCTCCATGATTTTCGGGACTTAGCTTATGTACAGCCAGGCGTAATGCCGATTTGAGTGTCTGCACAGTGTCTGCTTCCCAGGGAAATGGTTGTATCGCTTGCTGGAGGGCTCGAAGAATGTCGTATTGGTAAGGCTTTGAGACATATGCCAGTCCGGAAAAATTGATGATGTTCTCTCGTGCAAGAATAGTAACCCGACGAACAGAATGACCTTCGGATCGCTGAACAACCAAACATTCCTTAACCGGTGGATCCGCAGGTCCAACATCCCTGTCAAAGAGGAGGTCGTCCCGAAATGAAAAGAGGCTGAGTTCATCGACAGCGGGTGCTTTCAAAAGGAGAAGCCCAATACCTTCCGGGTCCTTCACAACAAATGAATGGACGCCGTCAGCCAATGCCCAACAAGTATCTTCTTCCCCAGGGGTAACGCGAATGAATTCACCGATAGCTCGGTTTTCATAATCATACTTGTCGATGGATTGAGAAAGTAGGACAACACCGGTGCTTGGCAGGCGATTCTCGTGTGGGCTAGCGGTCATCACGTGGTAACAAGCCTCTACAAGCCCCTCAAATAGACCAAATTGGTTATTCGCGCAGATACCGTGCGCTTCCAACTCTAGTTTGATGAGTCGCTTTCGTTCTGCCGGCAAGTCGGGGTTCATTGGCTTTAGTTCGTACGCACAGCGCAGGAGCTACATCTTCCACCACCGCAACTGGAAGCTTCCATGCTACTTTCCTTGTCGTTAGTTGGGAAATGCATTTCGTACAGTGCTCTGGTCTCGGAGTAACACTGAGTGAGCTTTTCTTTGTCTGCTGGTCCGCGCGTACCCAAATATGGAAAGTGATGGAGGAAAAAACCGAATACTGCCTCAGTATCTTTGGCATACGCGCGCGTGTCAAGAATGTGCTGGTGCCAGAACACATCCACGGCTTTGTCAGGAACGATCGTAAGATCTGGATAAGCAAACGTCAGCGCTAAAAATCGGCGGTACTCCTGTTCAGCCCAACTGAGCATTGCTTCATCCCAACCCTGGCCCTCAGTGGGATCGCCCAACTTCATTCGTACTCCCGCGAAATCAATCGAAGAGAGACGATTCAGAGCAACTTCTACTTCTTTCTGCCGATCCGTTATCAATTGAGTACTACTCATGTCAGCCTCCTAAATAATCGCCATCCTTGTGCAGCTTAAAAGCGGGTATTGTACCCTGCTCGTACACTCTCCGCCATAACTGTCAAGCTGCTTCAATCAGTTACCGTCTGCCGTTTGCAATCTTCACGGCCTCGGGCAACTGTCTTAACCTCAACATCGAGATGACCCCAAGGAGTGGCCCTGGCGCGAGGATCATGAACGCGTACCGCCAGTCACCAACCTTCGGAACTAGCTCGATCGAAACAGTCGTCAATAAAAATCCAATGCACATCTGAATCGTCAGCGCGGTGCCGATGTACTGCGGATCGCCGAGCTCCGTCACACACGACGAAAACTGCGCCGAGTCAGCCACAACCGTCGCGCCCCAAATTGCCGCGACGAACAAAAGCAGGAACGGATTGCCGCCGTATAAAAACCCAATCACCATGCAACACGTGCCGCTTATCGCCATCGCCACAGAGGTGACCAAAGTTCGTCCTACGCGATCAGCAATTAGACCAGCAACGACACATCCAATCGTGCCGGCGCCGATCACGAGAAATGATCCCAGTTCCCCCAAACGCGGATCTCCATCATGACTCGCCACACTTGCGCGAATCATCACCGGCACCCAGATCCACATGGCGTAGAGCTCCCACATGTGCCCGAAGTAACCAAAGCTCGCCAGCCTCACACCACGATTTCCAAACACGCGCACAATCTGCGAGACGTCGAACTTCGCGGGCGGCAGTGCGTGTGGACCATCCTCGACAAAGAAAAGCACCACGAGACCACCAATCGCCGCCAGCAGTGAGACGAACAGCACATTCGATCTCCAATTTGCACTGCCCAACGCATTGACGAGATAAGGGGTGGCTTTTCCCAACGTCAGCGCGCCCACCAAAACACCGAGCGCCATGCCGCGCCGCTCGCGAAACCAGGTCGCCATGATCTTCATTCCCGGCGGATAAACTCCGGCAAGACAAACACCCGTGGCAAAACGAAGGATGATCGCTGTTGACGGATCGTGAACGTAAAGTCCGAAGATCGCATTCAGTGCAGCGCCGAGGAAGGATGAAACAGCAAACAGATGCCGGCTGCTGATGATGTCAGGCAGATTAAGCGTGGCGCTGATGAGCGTGCCGGCGACGAAGCCGAGCTGAACAGCAATTGCGATCCAGCTAATCTGTGAGGGAGATAAATTCCACTCGGAAGAAAGTTTTGGCACAACCGCGGAGCCGCTGAACCACAGCGACATGCCCAGCAATTCCGCGATTGATAAAAGGGTTAACGCGCGCCAGCGACGTGGAGATGGAGTCATGTGGAAATACCATCCACAGATTACACAGATGATTTCTGTGTAATCTGTGGATGGTTTTTAGAGCTACAGTCCTAGCCCTTCTTCGTGCGCCACGAACACGGTGACTAACTCATTCAAGCCTTCCGCATCCTGGTCGTCAAACCTCCCGATCATCGGACTATCGAGATCGAGCACTCCGAGCAAACGTTCTCCATCAAACATCGGCACGACGATCTCGGAATTTGACGCAACGTCGCACGCGATGTGACCCGGAAACTCGTGTACGTTCGGCACGATAATCGTCTCCAATTGCTGCGCAGCCACGCCGCAGACGCCCTGTCCCATCGGCAGGCGCACGCAAGCGGGATTTCCCTGAAATGGACCAAGCACCAGCTCATCGCCCTTCAGGAAATAGAACCCGGCCCAATTCACATTCGGCAACGAATTGAAAAGCAGGGCACTGAAATTTGCCGCGTTGGCGACAAAGTCGTGCTCACCTTTGAGCAGGCTCAGCAACTGCACCACCAGACTCGCGTAAAGGTTCGGCTTCACATTGTTCGTCGACACTGACATACGCCGCTTCGTGGTTTTCTTTGTGGCCTTCTTCGTTGCTGGTTTCTTCGTGGCAGGTTTTTTCTTCGCGGTTCGAGGGGTCATGTTTGCTCAGATTCCTCCGTTGCAGGCCGGATGCTAATCACCACTGATTTCGAGACGGGGGTATTGCTCTTTAGGGCGACGTAGCGCACCGGCACCAAAACATTCGCTTCGGGAAAGTAAGTCGCCGCACAACGCCTCGTAATATCGTAAGGCACAACAAGGAATCGTCGCGCGACGCGCTCTTCGCCTTCGAAATGGCTCACCAAGTCTACAACTTGTCGGGCTTTCAAGCCCGCCGCCGCGATGTCCTCGCTGTTGAGAAATACCACGCGGCGCTCGTCGTAGACACCACGGTAGCGATCATTCGAAGTGTAAACCGAAGTATTAAACTGATCATGACTGCGAATTGTCATCATCAAAAACTGATCCGGACCAAGATCGTGTTTAGGCAATTCGTGAACAGTAAACTCAGCCTTACCGCTCTTTGTATTGAACACTCGGTTGCGTGCAGCGTTGGGCAGATGAAACCCGCCGGGTTCACGCACGCGCTCATTGTAATCCTCGAAACCCGGAATCACTCGCTCGATCGCAATGCGAATTTCGTCGTAGTTACTTGCAAGCTCCTCCCAGTTAACTGTCGTGCGATGCTCGAGCGTCGCTCGCGCAAGACGCACCACGATCTGCGGCTCACTCAGAAGCTGTGACGACGCGGGATCGAGCGAGCCTTGCGAAATTTGTACGACACCCATCGAGTTCTCTGTGGTAACAAACTGCGGTCCTTTGAACTGCACATCCCTTTCCGTCCGGCCGAGGCACGGAAGAATCAGCGCGCGATCACCGGTTACTAAATGTGACCGGTTCAGTTTTGTGGAAACGTGTGCGGTCAGACGACAACGTCGAAGCGCGGCAGCAGTAAAATCCGTGTCGGGTGTGGCCGAGAGAAAGTTGCCGCCAAGCGCGAAGAAGACTTTGGCTGAGCCCTCGTGCATTGCATGAATTGCGCGGACAGTGTCGTAACCATGATTTCGCGGGGGTTCGAAATCAAAGGCTTCTCCGAGCCGGTCGAGGAACAACTCGGTGGGTCGTTCCCAAATACCAACCGTACGATCGCCCTGCACGTTGCTGTGACCACGCACGGGACAAAAACCCGCGCCGGGTTTTCCAACCTGCCCACGCAGCAGCATCAGGTTGACGATCTCCTGGATGTTTGCGACCGCGTTCCGGTGTTGCGTGAGTCCCATGGCCCAGCAGAAGATCGTGCGCTCCGATTCGATAAAGATCTGCGCGGCTTGTTCGATCAGTTCTCTCGCGACGCCACTCTGCTCGACGATCTCGGCCCACGAAACGATTTCTAAAGCTGAGACGAAGTCGTCGAACCGGCACGTGTACTGACTAATGAAATCACGATCGAGCACGTCTTCATGCTCGAGCACTGCTTTCGAGATTCCCTTTAGCAATGCCACGTCGCCGTTGATCCGCACCTGCAGAAACAGATCGGCGAGCTCGGTTCCTGAGCCAAATAGTCCGAGCACGTGCTGCGGGTGTTTGAAGCGCGTCATCCCGACTTCCGGAAGCGGATTGATGTGTACCAGCTTGCATCCGTTCTGCTTCGCTCGTTCGAGTGAACTAAGCATCCGCGGGTGATTCGTGCCGGGATTTTGACCGATGACGAAGATCGCCTGGGCCTTGTCGAAGTCTTCGAGGGTGACAGTTCCCTTCCCGATGCCGATCGTTTCGTTCAACGCCGTGCCGCTCGACTCATGACACATGTTCGAGCAGTCCGGCAGATTGTTGGTGCCAAACTGCCGGACAAAGAGTTGATAAAGAAATGCCGCTTCGTTGCTGGTGCGGCCCGACGTGTAGAAGATTGCTTGGTCAGGATAGTTGAGCGAGTTCAACTCGCCTGCGAGTAGTTCGAACGCGTCTTCCCAGCTC
>DATNFX010000238.1:0-3436 GCA_035606195.1 Pyrinomonadaceae bacterium | reverse complement strand
CGATCTCGCCAATGGTGGTTTTGATTGTCAGGCAACGGCGGTGCTTGGGCCACCGGGAAACGTATTCTACGTTTCGCCTGACTCGGTGTTTGTGTGGGCCAGCACCTGGGAACGCGGGAGCGAATTCAGCAACCTCCTCTTCCGCATGCCGCTCGACGGTTCTGGTCCAAGTGCGTTGCGCGTCTCAGGCAGTCCAGTAGATCAGTTCTCCTTTCTACAGAGTGATGACCAGCATCTCAACGTCCTCGTAAGGTCGCAGGGCAAAGGCGACGGCATGTGGCAGGCCGAAGTCGCGGCAGGTGACGTCGCGCTGATGCGTATTCCGATCAGCACTTTCTCGGACGGCAGCGAAGTCGTTCCGTCGTCGAACTATCGCAAACTGCCGAAGCCTCAAGGCTACGCTTTTCAGAATCGTTTTGTTGGTGGACATCTGATCTACGGCACTGGCAGCGGTTGGGGTTACCCGCAGCAGAACGCCGATCAATGGAATCTTTTTGTAGTTGATTGGAAGCGCGGTGACTCTCATCAGATGAAACTGCCGCACAGTGTCGACCGCATCGAGCAGATGGGTTCTGACGCGGTAGTCGTCGGCACTGACGGCAAAAACTTACTCTTCTCGTCTCTGCGTTTAGGGCAATGGCCGGAGATCGTCTCGACGTACACACGCAAAGAGGCTTCGCAGGGTGAGTTGCGCAGTCACGGCTTCTTTTACAAACCCGAGGGCGATGAGACGGGTATGTTGGGACTTCCGATCAGCGTGCCCGGCCGTGCAGGTTATAAGCACTTGTTCGAAGACTCGGCGGCGATTCTCTTCCTGAGAAACAACTCACTCCAGTTTAGTGAAGTCGGCGAACTCAGATCACAGCCTGATAAAGCGATTGACGATAAGTGCCGCGCGTCGTGTGTTGATTGGTACGGCAATGCGAGACCTTTGTTTCTGCGTGGTCGAGTGTTCGCGCTGCTCGGCTACGAGATCGTCGAAGGCCGGCTCGACGACGGCCGCATCCACGAGCTCCGCCGCGTAAATTACGCGCCCGTCTAAAGCTATCCACAGATTACGCAGATTATTTCGATCGATTAGAGCGGGGGCTTGCCCCCGCTGGTTGAAAAGGAGCCGGCAACACACTAATACCTCACAACGATTATTTCTGTGTAATCTGTGTAATCTGTGGATGATCTGCTAAACTCCTCTCTCTGCGCGCTCAGTCCAAACACAATTAGAGGAGGCCCCTATGTTCCGCCGCCGTTTGTCTTGTCTTTCCCTGCTGTTGATTCTTGCGCTTGCGAACTCGTTCACAGCGCAGACTGCCCGGCGTCCATTAAAGCTCGACGACCTGACTCGCTTTCGCAACGTGGGCGATCCGCAGATCTCGCCTGACGGCAAATTCGTCGCGTACGTCGTCGGCGCCACGGACGCCAAGGAAGACAAGTCGAACTCACACATCTGGATGGTGGGCATCGACGGCTCGAATGATCGACAGATAACTTTCAGCAACGAAAGCGAGAGCTCACCGCGCTGGAGTCCGGATGGAAAGTACATCTCGTTCACGTCATCGCGTCCCGGCAAAGCGCGCGGCAATCAGGTTTGGTTGCTGGATCGGAACGGCGGCGAGGCGATGCAGCTCACCGAGCTCAAAGGACGTCTCCAGGGACACGAATGGTCTCCCGATTCAAAGCGACTCGTCCTAGTGATCGGCGATCCCGATCCCGAAGCGGAAGCGGCGCCATCACCGCAACCCGGCGCGACTCCACGCGTGCCGAAACCCATCGTCATCGATCGTTACAGATATAAGCAGGACGGCGCGGGATACTTGCTATCTGGACGCCACACTTACATCTACATTTACGATATCGAGTCGAAGAAGCTCGACCGGCTCACCAAGAGCAAGTGGGATGAGGGTTCGCCGTCGTGGTCGCCCGACGGAACTCGTATCGCTTTCGTAAGCAATCATTCGGACGATCCGGATCGCGATCCGGCGGTACAACTCTACGTCGCCGAAGCGAAGCCGGGCGCAACCGAGAAACAAATTACGCCGGCGGATATGCGTGCTGATCGCTCACGACCGGAGTGGAGTCCTGACTCCAAATCGATCGCGTTCATGGAGGACGACGAGAGAAAATACGGCGCCTACAGCATGAACCATCTCGCGCTCATTGCCGCGGACGGCAGCAGTGCACCGGTTCGACTAAAGGCAGCTGAGGATCTCGATCGCGGTGTTTCTTCGCCGCGCTTCACGCCGGATGGCAAAGCGATCCAGTTTCTGGTCGTTGACGATCGCTCGGTCTATCCGGTCAAAGCAAACCTGTCCGGAGGAGCAGCACAAAAGCTTTTGACACCTCCGGTCGCAATCGGCAATTGGAATTTCAACGGTGGGCGTGCGGTTGTGATAGCCGGCGGAGACGCGAAGGCTGGTGAAATTCACGTTTGGGAAGGAAACGCCCTTCGCCAGCTCACACACCAGAACGACAAGTTGTTTGCAGAGCTCGATCTCGGCGTGACCGAAGAAGTCAATTTTCAGAGTAAGGACGGCACGCAGGTAGGTGGACTGTTGACCTACCCGGTCGGCTACACCAAGGGAACCAAAGTTCCCCTCCTGCTGAGAATTCACGGTGGTCCAAACTCGCAGGACCAGCACAGTTTTAGTCTCGAGCGCCAGATGTTTGCGGCGAACGGTTACGCCGTGCTGGCGGTCAACTATCGTGGCAGCGCAGGCCGCGGTCAGAAGTTTTCACGCTCGATCTTTGCCGACTGGGGAAATTACGAAGTCCAGGATCTGCTGGCCGGAGTCGATCATGTGATCAAGATGGGTGTCGCCGATCCGGATCGACTTGGTGTGGGCGGTTGGAGTTATGGCGGAATTCTGACTGACTACCTGATTGCGACCGATACCAGATTCAAGGCCGCGACCAGCGGCGCCGGGACGGCGTTCACCGTCGCGTTCTATGGCACCGATCAGTACATCATTCAGTATGACTACGAGATTGGGCCACCGTGGAATCCGAAAGCGTGGGAGACATACCAGAAGATCTCCTATCCGTTCCTGCATGCGGATCGCATTCAAACGCCGACGCTCTTTCTCGGCGGCGAACGTGATTTCAACGTGCCGGTGCAGGGTAGTCAGCAGATGTACCAGGCCCTGCGCAGTCTCGGGATCGATACGCAGTTGATCATTTATCCGAACGAGAATCACGGGATTCAACGGCCGAGTTACCAGCGGGATCGGATGGAGCGATATCTGGCGTGGTATGACAAGTACGTGAAGAAGATTGCCGGGCCTTCGAGCACCTCGACGGCGCAGTGACCGTAGGTTATTTTCAGACAGGATTTCAGGATTAACAGGCTTTACAGATTTATCCTGTTAGTCTTGTTAATCCTGGAATCCTCTCTAAAATTGCTTATGCGTTTGTTTGCGACGTCGGATCTACACACGGATTA
>DATNFX010000237.1:0-4965 GCA_035606195.1 Pyrinomonadaceae bacterium | reverse complement strand
CAGGTACTCTGGATCGGCGTAAGCGATCCTGCGGAAAAACTAACCACACTGCACCAGAGGCTTGGAAGTGAAGACCGCGTCTACCGGCCACATCTAACGATCGCGCGTATTAGAAGACCTGACGGCGCCAGACGTCTCGTGGACGCGCACTTGCAGATGAAGTTTGAACCTGTTGCAGTAAAAGTGAACCAGGTAATCCTATTCCGCAGTGAGCTAAGCCCTAAAGGATCGAAATACACCGTCATATCGAAACACGGATTAGACGGATAAATCCGCGTCATCCGCGGCCTAGTTCGCGCGGGCGTGGTGGCGGCGGAGGTAGTTGATCCTTTTCGTCCTTCTCACCCGTCTGCGACAACACCTCTTTAATCGCACCAATACTCGAAAGCATCGCCGAAGTCTCAACCGGCATGAAGATCACTTTCGAATTGCTGGTCCGCGTCATATCACGCAAGCTCTCGATGTAACGCACCGTGATCAGATACTGCTCCGCATCGCCATCCGGTATCACCTGAGCGATTTTACTCAATGCCTCCGCCTCGGCTTCGGCATTCCGCAGACGCGCCTGCGCCGCCCCCTCCGCCGCGAGTATCGCCGACTGCTTCTCGCCTTCGGCACGTGTTACCGCTGCTTGCTTCTCACCCTCAGCGCGCGTGATTGCGGCCTGTCGATCGCCTTCAGCCTGCAAGACCAGTGCGCGGCGGTTGCGTTCCGCCGTCATCTGCTTCTCCATCGTGATACGCACGTCTTCCGGTGGATTGATGTTCTTGACGTCGACGCGTGTAACCTTCACGCCCCACTTATCAGTCGCCTCGTCAAGAATCACTCGCAGCTTCGCATTGATCTGATCGCGTTGCGAGAGCGTATGGTCAAGGTCCATATCGCCCATTACGGCGCGCATGCCGGTGATCGTCAACTGCACGATGCCCCCAACCAGGTCGTTCATCTCATAAACAGCCTTGACCGGATCGGTTATCTGCCAGTAGACCACTGAGTCGACGTGAATCGTGACGTTGTCGCGCGTGATGACGGGCTGGGGCGGAAGATCGATGTACTGCTCGCGCAGATCAATCGACACGAGTCCGGGGCGTGTATTGGTCCAGTAAACCGCGCGCGGCTTATCGAAAAAGGGCCAGAGCACGTTTAGACCGCTGGTTGCTACCAGATGGAATTTCCCCAGCCGTTCCACCAGCATTACAGTCGCTTGCGGAACGATCTTGATCGTCTTCACCCCGATCACGATCAAAGAGATCATGAGAAATATAAAGACGAAAAATCCGAAAGCGGTGACGATTGGCTCCATTGTCGAGACTCCTGTCTGTCCACAGATTACACAGATTATACAGATTTTTCTACGATTTCAGCCGCTGCCAGGATCGTCTCCTCGGCGAACGGTGGTCCGGCGATCTGTACGCCGATCGGTAAGCCGTCGTTCGATTTTCCGGCGGGAACAGTCACCACGGGTAAGTCAAAGACGCTGAAAGTCTGTGCGTAACTGAATGCTTTAAACGTGCCGAATGTCGAACCGCGCACGGTGACTTTCAACGTGTCGTGTGGGTAAGCAGGCGTTGCTCCAACCGGCGCGATGATGATCGGTGTCGTCTCCATCCACTGGAGTAGTTCTTCACGCAGACGATCGCGCTCCATCCAACCAGCGATGTATTCATCCAGAGTCGGCGTGGGAGTATTGTCAGCAGTTCCGAGACGCCAGCGTACAAATGAACCGCCTTCACTTTCACGACCTTTGTAAACCGATCGCAACTGAACAACTGACGCGCGCGAAAAAACCTTCAGCCACATTTCGTAGCCGCGTTCGACGTGTGGCGGACGCCGCTCCTCAACTATCAAACCGGCATCACTCAATGCGCGCGCCGCTCTCGCAACCGCGTTTGCAGTCTCTTCCGTGACTGGCGCAACACCATCATCGGTGTACCAGGCCACTCGCGTCCCGCGAAGATCAAATGTGCTTCGCTCAAACGGATCGCGGCTGAGTGCTCCGAACAACAAACGCAGGTCACCGGCGGTGCGCGCCATCGGTCCAATCACTGCTCCGAGCGAGTATGGACCGATACTCGGTGGAAACTGCATTTCCCCAGGTATTCGTCCTGTTGTCGGTTTTAATCCACAGATCCCGCAGAAATGTGCCGGGATGCGAACCGAGCCGGCAAGATCGCTGCCGATGCCGCCGGGCGACATGTGCGTCGCGATCGCGACAGCTTCACCACCGCTGGAGCCGCCGGGCGTTAGCCGCGGATCGAACGGATGGTTAGTACGATTAAAAACCGGATTATCAGCCGTGTAATCCATCGCCATTTCAGCAGCGTTGGTCTTTCCAAGAACCATCGCGCCCGCGGCTTTTAGTCGCGCCACGGCAGGCGCATCTATTGCCGGCACATAATCCATTCGAATCTTAGAACCACTCGTCGTGCGCAAACCCGCAGTGTCGATCGTGTCTTTTACCGTGACCGGCACGCCATGTAGCGCCCCAATTTCATCACCGCGCAGTAACGCCGCCTCAGCAGCTCTCGCGCGCTCGACGACGTCCGGCGCCACTGTCACAATCGCATTCAATGACGGATTCAACCTCTCGATTCGCTCCAAATACGCCTCCGCCACTTCAACCGGCGACACCTCACGGAGTTGAATCAATTTTGCAATCGCCCTCAGAGACTGCTGTACAAGTTCATCCATCGCTTTTGTGCCTTATGTGCTTTTTTGTGGCATAATTCAACTTGCTCTTGTTCAGTCTCATTAACAACCTATTCAAGCCTAGCGGCAAAGGAGTGGATCTTTGGCTATTCGTTTGAGCAGGACTTTCATCCTGCGCAAGCTGCATCAGCTTTCTGGTATCGTTCCTCTCGGACTCTTTCTTTTAGAACACTTTTACACCAATTCAAAGTCGTTGAGCGGCGCGGCCGACTTTAATAAGGCCGTCGTGGACCTGCAGTCGATCCCCTACATCATCTTTGTTGAGATCGGCGGCATCTTCATCCCGTTAATCTACCACGCCGTTTACGGCCTGGTGATAACGATGGAAGCGCGGCCCAATAATCTGGCGTATCCGTATTCGCGAAACTGGTTTTATCTGATTCAGCGAATTACCGGTGTGATCTTGTTCTTCTTTATCCTGTTCCATGTGCTCAACTTCCGGTTTGGAATGATTCCGGGACTGAACAATATGTCGGTAGCGACCAATGCGAATAAAGCTTTCGACATTGTCGCGCGCGAGTTTCGCATGGTTCCGATTTTCATCGTGTACATGATCGGAATCACCGCGACGGTTTGGCACCTCGCAAACGGCATCTGGTTGTTTTTGGTCGACTGGGGCATCACGATCGGCGAACGCGCACAACGTTTGACCGGTTATGCGTGCATCGCTTTTGGAGCCGTGCTGCTGCTGGTCGGCGTCAACGCCGCTGTCGGATTCATACATGAGGGCGGATTGTTAGGAGGAATCATTCATTAATGGCCAGTAACGGAATGAAAATCGCGATTGTCGGAGGCGGGCTGGCAGGACTTGCTGCCGCCATGAAGATCGCGGAAGGCGGCCATGCTGTCGATCTGTTTTCCGTCGTACCCGTAAAACGTTCGCACTCAGTTTGCGCGCAGGGCGGCATCAATGGCGCCGTCAACACCAAAGGCGAAGGCGATTCCGTCTGGGAACATTTCGACGACACTGTCTACGGCGGCGACTTCCTGGCGAATCAACCGCCTGCCAAGGCGATGTGCGAAATGGCGCCGTCGATCATCTACCTGTTCGATCGCATGGGGGTCCCCTTCTCGCGAACTCCTGAAGGCTTGCTCGACTTTCGTCGCTTTGGCGGCACCAAGCATCACCGCACCGCGTTTGCCGGCGCCTCGACGGGTCAGCAACTTCTCTATGCGCTCGACGAACAAGTCAGACATTACGAAGTCGGCGGTAAAGTCAGGAAGTTTGAGCACTGGGAAATGATGTCGCTCGTGCTCGACGATCATCAGGTCTGTCGTGGGTTGATCGCGATGGACTTGCAGACACTCGAGCTCAAGGCTTTTCCGGCTGACGCAGTGATCATCGCGACTGGCGGCCCGGGTCTCATCTTTGGCAAATCAACGAACTCGATGGTCTGCACCGGCAGCGCCGTCTCGGCGTGTTACCAGCAGGGTGCGAAGTATGCGAATGGCGAGTTTATCCAGGTCCATCCGACGTCGATTCCAGGTGAGGATAAACTGCGACTGATGTCGGAATCAGCGCGTGGTGAAGGCGGCCGCGTGTGGGTGCCGCGCAAGAAGGGCGATGTTCGTTCGCCATCTTCGATTCCGGAAGCTGAACGCTTGTACTTCCTCGAAGAAAAATATCCTGCATACGGAAACCTGGTGCCGCGCGACATCGCCACGCGAGAGATCTTTCAGGTGTGCATCGATGGGATGGGCATCGGCGGTGCGAATCAGGTCTATCTCGATCTGACACACATTCCAGCGGAAACTCTCGATCGAAAGCTCGGCGCCATTCTCGAGATTTACGAGATGTTCGTTGGCGACGATCCGCGGCACGTGCCGATGCGAATCTTCCCTGGTGTGCATTATTCGATGGGCGGTCTATGGGTCGACTTCAACCAGCACACAAATATTCCGGGACTGTTCGCCGCCGGTGAGTGTGACTATTCGATTCACGGCGCGAATCGTCTTGGAGCAAACTCCCTCGTCAGTTGTGTCTACGGCGGCTTCATTGCGGCGCCCGCTGCGATCCAGTTTGCGAAGAACGTCGAACGCAACGGCGCCGACGGTTCGAAGATTTACGATCAGGAGTTGAAGCTTCAGCAAGAGATCAACGACAAACTGATCAAGCAGAGTGGTGACGAGAACCAGTACAAACTGCACGACGAGATGGGCAAGTGGATGACTGATAACGTCACTGTGGTTCGTTACAACGAAAAGCTCAAAGCAACCGACAATAAGTTGCTGGAGCTGATGGATCGTTACAAACGA
>DATNFX010000236.1:0-6606 GCA_035606195.1 Pyrinomonadaceae bacterium | reverse complement strand
CCGCAACAACTTCAACCAGGTCTTCCTGGTTCTTCATCACTGCTTCGATCGACTTGTAAGCGCCGGGAATTTCATCCAGCACGCCTACGTCCTTGCGGCATTCAACACCCGCTGTCTGGCGTTCCAGATCGTCCTTCGTGAAGGCCCGCTTTGCCGCACCACGCGAAAGCTTGCGTCCCGCTCCGTGCGAGCAGGAGTTGAAGCTCTCTGGCAAACCGCGTCCCTTGACGATGAACGACTTGGCTCCCATCGACCCTGGGATGATTCCGTAAGCTCCTGCCGCCGCGTTGATCGCGCCCTTGCGTGTGACGAAAACTTCTTCGCCGTAGTGCTGCTCGAGCGCGACGTAGTTGTGATGACAGTTAACTTCCAGCTCAGGCTTGAATGGCTGGCGATGATTGAACATCTTGTTGAATACCTTCAACAGACGCGCCATCATGATTTCACGATTCTTCATCGCGTATCCCTGTGCCCACTTCAGATCCTTCCAGTACGCCTTGAATTCCGGCGTGCCCGAAATGAAGTAAGCAAGGTCAGGAGCTGGTAGTTCATTCAAACGCCACAAGCTCTTCGCGGTCGAAATGTGACGTTCAGCCAGTTCCTTTCCGATATTGCGCGAACCCGAGTGGAGCATCAGCCAAACGAAATTTTCTGTATCCAGACAAACTTCGATGAAGTGGTTACCGCCACCGAGTGTACCCAACTGCTGCATCGCTTTCGCTTTGCGATCCTGAACACCTTCGTGAAGAGCTTTGAAGTCGCTCCATCCGTTCCAGTCCGACGCCTCGTCAACCGACTCCTTGTATGCACTGAACCCGGTTGGGATTGCTTCTTCAATCTTCAAACGTAGTTCCTTCAACTTACCGTCGAGGATCCCGCTCTTGAACGGTGTCTTGACCGCCATCATTCCGCAGCCGATATCCACGCCGACTGTTGCTGGGATTACTGCTTCCTTTGTGGCAACAACCGAACCTACCATGCTTCCCTTTCCCAGGTGCGCGTCAGGCATCAGCGCGACGTGCTTGAACAAGCATGGCAAACGCGAAACGTTGCGCAGCATCGACTGCTCTTCAATGCTGAACTCGTGGTTTGCCCAGGATAGGATCTCGCTCTGAGCACCTCCGAGTTGCAGCTTTTGATAAGACATGGATCACCTCCTTCTTTAAGATAATACTTTTTGAAAATTGGTGCGCCAGGTGAGACTTGAACTCACAATCCCCTGCTTAAGAGGCAGGTGCCTTGAGCCAATTTAGCTACTGACGCATTGGCGGAACTGAACGGACTCGAACCGTCATCGGCCTGGTTGACAACCAGGTGCCTCACCTCTCGGCCACAGCTCCGCGTTGGTTTGGGTGGGCTGACGGGACTTAAACCCGCAACGACTGCAGTCACAGTGCAGGGCTCTGACATTGAGCTACAGCCCACATAAATCTGGAGGACCTGACGCGATTCGAACGCATGACCTCGACCTTCGCAGTGTCGCGCTCTTCCCACTGAGCTACAGGTCCCTTTGTGCTTATGTATGTATGTGATAAAAAATAGATGAAGGCAGAGAGAAACAAGCCGCGAACACACTTCGAGGCACACTTCTCCTGAGGATGGCGAACTCGCGGACTCTCGCAAAGCACCGAGCTCGTCATCCGGTCGAAGGCTCCCTGCCTTCATCCCGCAAAAAGGGTATTTCGATTATCAAAAAACTAAAGGAGCGGGTTCTAAAGCCTCCCAGGGAAGCTGCCCGCTCCTTACAAGTCTCGCGAATTTTCTTTGAGATTTGGGAGCGGGAGTCCGCTCCCGCTGAACTATCTGTACGTAAACCTATCGCCTACGATATTGGTGGGTGACAAGCTGACACCGAGACCACACGCGGCGGCACGCATGTGCGTACCTGGTTGCCGTTTGATCGTGTTTTCTATGTTGGTCCAGCGAGTCATTTTGGTTTACCTCGTTCTTGAAAACGAACGCACTTGTATAAAGTAGTAATCGACATCTGTCAAGAAAAATTTTTTCAGCCACAAAACGTACTTGGACAGGGTCAGTACAGGGAGCGGTAGCGACCTGGTCCGTTCGGTAAAGTTGCGGCTTGAGATCGAACCAGGTCGCTACCGCTCCCTGTACTGACCCTGTCCAAGTACGTTTTGTGGCTACTGTCCGGCTTTGGCGAAGTAACCGGGACGATGACGGATTTCTAATTTCTCTTTCTTCAACTCGGGGTTGGTGACCTCGATCGAGATCTTGCGATATGCGCCGTCGCGTTTCTTATTCGTCGATGAATACGCGAGCAGATACTGCGTGCGTAGCTCCTTTTCGATCTCTGCAAAAGCCGCGTTGAGATCGAATTTCTTGTCCGGAAAAAACGCGCGACCACCGGTGCCTTGTGCAACATCACGGAGCACACCACGATCGAGCCCGTCTTTTGCACTGCCAATCCCGATTGCATAAACCACAGCCTCAGCAGCGAGCGCCTGATCGATCGCTTGCTTTTTACTCAAGCGACCCGTCGTGTTTAGACCATCGGTCAACAGGATGATCGCTCTGCGTCTAAGACCCGGAGCATTGGCGAGAACATTAGACGACGTCAACGCAACTGCGTCCCAAATCGCGGTAGTGCCCTCCTCGGGTGGCGCGGGTAAACCTGGACCAGTCGGAATTCCAGTCAGCGGCCGTCCCGCACCGAGATACGACGGCACCGCCACGTCAATTCGCTCCAGCACTTGATACACGCTCAATATGTCGCGCGTCATTGGTTGTTCGAGATAGGCCAGGCCGGTAAACGGAATGATTGCTACCTGGTCCTTGTGTGAGTCAATCACTTTCTCGATGAACGTGCGTGCCGCGGCTTTCTCGGCAGGGAGGGTAGTCTCCTGCGAGAAACTCACGTCGATGAGGAACGCAATCGCAAGCGGCCTGTCTGTTTCGCGTTGAAAAGTGAAAAGCTGTTGCGGGACGCCATCTTCGAGTACGCGAAGATCTTCTGCTTTGAGAGTCGTGACGAAGCGACGTTCCTTATCCATCGCGGTGAACGGCAGATTGGTAACGTCCGTTTCGGTGCGAATCACGTCGTCCTGGTAGACGAGCAGCAACAAAACCATGCACAAAAGCAGTTTCATATCCACAGATTACACAGATTCTACTCCGGCAGTCCCATGCGCCGCACCAACTCACGAAATCTCGGATCAGATCGCAAGCCGTCAAACTCTGCTGAAACGCTGAGTAGCGTCATGCGAAATTCACGTTCCTCATAACCTTTTTCCAACGCCTTCATCGCTTCGTCGTTGTTTCCTAAGCGTGCGTAGAAAGAGGCGATTGCGAAAGGCGGAAACACCGTTCGCTGCGAGTCGTGCATTAGCAGGTCAATAGACATCTGCAGGTAAGCTTTCCAACCCGATCTGGTGTAAACATCCTTCAGCTTCTGAACCGTCTCTGGTGGCAAAATGCTTATGGCCTGTGACTTTGTGTATTCCGCAACTGCTTCGTCGTACATGCCTTTGAACTCGTATGCGCGTCCAAGAAAATAATGTGCGGTTGGAAAATTTGGATCGAGCTCGAGAGTCTTCTGATACTGCGCAATCGCTTCGTCGTACTTTCGTCCGTCTACAAGAATGTCACCGTAAATTCGATTCATGATCACTGAGAGTGGATCGAGCTCGAGCGCGCGACGGATCTCCGCAATCGCTTCGTCGTTTCGTTTTAGCGCCGAGAGGTGCTCGGCAAACCACTGATGCGCGGTTGCATAATTTGGATTGAGTTCAATAGCACGACGATATTCTTTCTCAGCGGTTACGAAGTCATAGTCGTAGTAATCGGAGATCTGGCCAAGCGAGGCGTGTGCTTCGGCAAGTTTATCGTCGAGAGTGAGCGCTTTCAGCGCCGCTTCCTTCGCTTTCGGCATGTACTCCCGGGCCGGTTCTCTGGTGTAGACCGGAATCAATGTGTACGCATCAGCTAGACCGGAGTATGCGAGCGCATACTTCGAATCTTTCTCAATGGCCTGTTCGAAAAATGGCACGGCCTTTTGAATATCAAGGGGAGTTCGCTTGTTCCAGTAGAAACGTCCCTTGAGGTAAAGCTGATAAGCTTCGACGTTGGCCGTGTACTGCTTCTCCATGCGCGACTGGTCAATACCTGAAAGCGTTGGGCGCAGATTGTTTGTGATCTCGCGAGCGATTTCGCGTTGCACGGAGAGCATGTCGGCGAGCTTTGTCTCGTATTGCTCGCCCCAGAGCTGTTTGTTGTCACGAATATCGATCAACTCTGCGCTTACCAGCATCGTTTCGCCGCGCTGCATCAACCTGCCGGTCAGCACTGCGCGTACACCCAGTTCCTTGCCGGCGGCGATCGGATCGGTTTGCTTGCCTTTGTAACGAAACACAGAGCTGCGCGCGATTACTTTCAAGTTCGGGAGCTGGGTGAGATTGTTGATGATGCTTTCCGTCAGTCCGTCGGAGATCCATTCAGCGCCCGGATCCTTATTCTGATTTTCAAATGGAATCACCGCGATTGAATCAACAGCGATCTCGGTATCACGGGCGTGGAAATAAGATCGAATGCCAAAGACAGCAGCGGCAGCCGCGATCAAGATCAGAACGGCGCCAACGACCGTAGCGGTCTTGTGACGCTTCAATTCGTTGACAATGAACTCGGCGCTCGAAACTCGTGTTGACTCTGGTTCTGACTGGACGCGAGTGGTTTCAGCGTGCCAGAGCGTTCGGGCTTCGCTGCTGACAGATGAGCCAGGGGGCACAGTCGTATCAACCGGGCTGTCCTGCATCTCACGCCGGACCTCTTTCAATTCAATCGCGACGTCTTTGATATTCTGATAGCGGTCGTTCGGATCTTTCGCTAAACAACGTCGCACAATTCTTTGCAGATCCGGCGGGGCGTTTGGAATGTAAGCAGATAATGGCGGCGCCGGCTCGCGGATAATCTTGTTGAGTACTTCGATCTGGTCCTTACCGGCAAACGCTTTCTGTTTCGTAATTACTTCAAACAGAATGCAACCAAAAGAAAAAATGTCAGAACGGTTATCAATCTCTTTTGTCTTGCCTTGCGCTTGCTCGGGCGACATGTAACCGAGCGTTCCGAGTATCAAACCCGGGGTTGAGTACTGCTGCAAGATAGTGGGGTCTTCGGCGCTCGTGACACTGCCCGTTGTGGGTTCAATGAGCTTCGCCAATCCGAAGTCAAGAATCTTGGCGTGACCATCGGACGTGATCATGATGTTGTCGGGCTTGAGATCTCGATGGACGATTCCCGCGTCGTGAGCCTTCGCGAGTCCTTCCGCAACGTGCTGCAAAGTACGCAGTAGTTTTGAGAGCTGCTCGTCATCTTTGTGAATCTTCTCGCGGAGTGTCGTACCGTCGACGTACTCCATCGCGATGAAGTTGAGATCGGATGCGACTCCGACTTCATAGATGTGCGCGATGTTTGGATGATTGAGAGACGCGGCCGCGGTCGCTTCCTGTTTGAAGCGTCGCATTCGATCCTGATTCGCGGAGACGTCGGCGGGCAGAACCTTCAAAGCGACTTTACGATTCAGACTGGTGTCCTGGGCGAGATAGACCTCACCCATACCACCCGCGCCGAGAAGGGAGCGGATTTCGTAACGCCCGAGTTGTGTTTCGGGGTCTAAGGTCATCAAGAATCGTGGCGCATTTTACCAAAGCCTGCGAAGCAGGCGACAGCATAAAGCCTGGGGCGCAAGTTAACAGATACACAGGCGACACAAGCCCGCGAAGCGGGCGACAGCATAAAGCCTGGGGCGCAAGCCCCAGGTTAGGCAGATAAAACACGTGCAAGCCCGCGAAGCGGGCGACAGCGCGTTGAGGCTGTCGCCCGCTTCGCGGGCTTGATAGGCTTTTTGATTAGTTCCTGGGGCTTGCGCCCCAGGCTTTATGCTGTCGCCTGCTTCGCAGGCTAGGCCTGCCGGTTCCTGCTTCGCAGGCTAGGCCTGCCAGTTCTTGCTTCGCAGGCAATTATGACGCGCTCTTTGCGGCGGTGTCGGATTGTTCTGTTTTGTTGGGTTGCGGCGTAATTCGCAGGTACGGCTTTGGTGCTCTCCAGCCGGCCGGTAATTTTTCCTTCGCCGCTTCGTCAGTTACCGAGTTAACGATGATCACATCGTCGCCGTCTTTCCAGTTAACCGGCGTCGCAACGCTGTACTTCGACGTAAGTTGCAGTGAATCGATCACGCGCAAGATCTCGTCGAAATTGCGCCCGCAGCTCGCCGGATACGTGATCATCAACTTAACCTTTTTATCTGGGCCGATAACGTAAACCGAACGGACGGTGAAGACGTCGCTGATCTCCGGGTGGATCATGTCGTACAGTTCGGAAATCTTGTGATCCGGATCTGCGATCACCGGGAAGTTGAGCGCGGTGCCCTGGGTTTCTCTGATGTCCTCCGCCCAGCGCTTGTGTGAATCAGTCGGATCGACGCTGAGTCCGATCACTTTCACGCCGCGCTTTTCGAAGTCGGGCTTTGAACGCGCCACATATCCAAGTTCGGTGGTGCAGACCGGGGTGAAATCTTTCGGGTGGGAGAACAGGACTGCCCAGCTATCTCCAAGCCACTCGTGGAATTTGATGGGGCCTTCAGTTGTGTCTGCT
>DATNFX010000235.1:0-6032 GCA_035606195.1 Pyrinomonadaceae bacterium | reverse complement strand
ACGGTTCTGGAGTTGTTGATTCCGCTTCTTATACCGTGGCAAGCACAAGTGGCGAAACAAGTACCGTCCGAGGCTTAACTTAGAATTTACTGGCGGTAAATGAATCGGCGCCAGGGACTCTTGAAACCTTCACGCCCGTCTTTATCCACGGCCCAAACGCGCCATCGTCCCGGCTGCGCCCCGACGAAGTCGAATTCGTAAGTAGTGTTGACGATGCCGGCGGCTGGCGGATTGTTTGTAACTGGGTTGGGGTGAGGATCGACGCACTTCGACCTATTTATAAAAGCACCGTCGCAATAGTCTACTTCGACACTGTATGACGCTGCTCCTTCAACTGGCGACCACTCGAGCTTTGTCATTCGTGGATAGCGATCAAAAACGACATTATTCGCCGGAGACAATTGAACCGGCGCAGGGAGGTTTACGCCCACCTGCTTCTCCAGTTCGTTGAGTGGCTTTTCTCCTGCAGCTTCTGACCGCTTTAGAAATACTGAAAACTCTGCTTTCGTTTCGGGGGCAACACTGATCGGCGTGTCCTTGTCTCCGTTCAGTCCGAGCCAATCGTTGAAGCCGGGTGCCCTGATCCTGAAAGTAAATGGCACCTGCGGCGCCGGAACCGCGAAATACCCCGAAGAGCTCTTAGAGTTTACGGTCCAGCACTTCAACGGGTATGTAGCGTGGCACAACATGAACTCCATACTATCGACCGGCAACCCTGTTTTGGCATCGACGCCCTTTCCGGTGAGCAGTCCGTTCTTCGGCAACATGGTAAGAGTGATCGGAGTCCGAACGTGTTCATCATCCACGACGACTTCCGGGAGCGGGACGGAAGGGTGCCGGAAGAAAGGAAGGTACGTCGACTGAAAGCCTTGCGCGGAAGCGTCGTACACTAATGTGTACGTGCTTGTCTTTTTCACCGCGATGGAAAACTGCCCTTGCTCATTCGACAACGCGCAGGAGATAACCGTGTTAGGTTTTTTCGGATCGAAGTCTGCCGCGAGGGCGCACACCCTGACCCCACAGACTGCCTTACCAGCGTTATCTTGCACCTGCCCTCCAATGAAATAGGTGGCGTGCTGCGGAGTAAACAAAGCGAGGACCGCCACTATCAAGCTCGATGAGATAAGGTTGATCATTCAACTGCTCCTTTCGAAGTCGAGGAACCGGCAAGAGCAAATAACACTGGGGAGGTGATGACGTGTGAACTCTATTCCCAGTTTTCAGTTAAGTCAATTAACTCCGAACGTACTGTAGGGGCGGCCCTCCGTGGCCGCCCTCGGTTTTGATCAGGCCTTTATTCACAGGCGCCATTCCAACCGAGGGCGGCCACGGAGGGCCGCCCCTACAGTACGTTCGGAGTTAAATCAGGGCACAATCCGAGCGCAAAACTAGTTCTTGCCGGTGCCCGACCTTGTTGAGAAAATTGGCGGAGATCAAGAAGCCTTTATTACGGGTGGGTAGTTTGCGAGCGGCGCTCTTGGCGTACATTAGAACCTGAGATGCACACGTCTTAAAGTCACCTTCCCAGCACTCACCCTTCTTCCTTGCCAACATCTTTTCGTCAGCCGTTGTAAACTCTACGATGTAAAACACTCTAAGTCTTTGGCCGCGCTGCTTCCAACCAACATTCTCGGCAACAGTTACTATTAGCGCACCTGGTTTTTCCTCGTCAAAGAGGAAATCGGAAGACGACTCGAATTCGCTATCCACTGCGTGACATACACGTCGCGTCAAATTATCATCACCTCCACACCAAACCTCAACAATCGTCCGATTTTGCTTAACCGGAGAACCTGTCTTTTGAAATACAGGAACGAGGCAGACTAACGTCAACGCGATTAGAGTTAATTGCATTTGGTTCTCAGGCCTCTCGCAAATTAATAGCAATGGAGTTAGGATTCAGCCACAAAGAGGCACAAAAAGCACATAAGATCCGTCTTCAAATCAGTGTAGATCCGTGGCTAAAAATGTTCCAGCAACAACCCCCAGCTTTAGGTAATCAATACAGCGACGACCTGTTGCTGCGTTCGTATCTCAAGCGCGTGTTGCCGCCCGAAGTGCTGAGTGAGATTGAGGAGTCGCTCGTGCAAATGGGCGGGCTGGCGGGCGGTGAGCTGTATGAGATGCAGTTGGCTGATCGGTTGAATGAGCCGTTGCTCACGCAGTGGGATGCGTGGGGGAATCGCGTTGACAAGATTGAGTTGACGCCACTGTGGCGCGTGGCGGAGCGCATCGCGGCTGAGCATGGCGTCGTAGCGACGGCTTACGAACAGAGGCATGGCAGTTTGTCGAGAGTGCATCAGTGCGCGCTCGCGTATCTGTTCACACCTTCTACCGACATTTACAGTTGTCCACTTGCGATGACTGACGGTGCTGCGCGTACGCTGCTCGGTTCGGGTAATCAATCGCTGATCGATCGTGCTGTGCCTCACTTGATCTCGCGCGAACCGAAGGAGTTTTGGACCGCAGGACAGTGGATGACCGAACTCACCGGTGGCTCCGATGTCGGAATCTCGGAGACGATTGCAAAACAGGACGGCGACGCGTTTCGTCTCTATGGTCGCAAATGGTTTACTTCCGCAATCAGTTCACAGATGGCACTCACACTCGCGCGTCCGGAAGGCAATCCATCCGGCGGACGCGGCCTGGCGCTCTTCTATCTTGAAACAAGAGACGAACAGGGTCGCCCACAGAACATTCAGATCAACCGCCTCAAAGACAAACTCGGCACACGCAAAGTTCCGACAGCCGAGTTAACTCTCGACGGAACACGAGCGCAGCTTGTGAAGGGCGCGACTGACGGTGTGCGCAACATTGCGCCCCTACTCAACGTCACGCGTCTCTGGAACGGCATCAGCGCGGTCTCGCTAATGCGACGTGGCCTCGCACTCAGTTTCGACTATGCACACAAGCGTGTAGCTTTCGGCGGGCCGTTGTCAGAGAAACCTTTGCACCGCGATACGCTTGCAACTCTACTGGCCGAGACGGCAGCAGCCTTCCATCTTGCTTTCTACGTCGCTGAGTTAACTGGTCGCAGCGAGACGCGCGAGATCAGCGATGATGATGCATTCTTGCTACGTGTGTTGACGCCGGTAATGAAGCTCACGACGGGCAAACAGTCGGTGATGGTTGCGAGTGAAGTGCTTGAGTCATTTGGTGGCGCCGGTTACGTCGAAGACACAGGACTGCCGGTACTTCTAAGAGACGCTCAGGTGCTTCCAATCTGGGAAGGCACCACGAATGTGCTCGCACTCGATACGTTGCGGGCGCTCCGGAGTGGCGCTAATGATCTGAAACAAGGATTGGCGCGATTTGAGGCGGCAGTGATGAGTTGTCTTAATGACAATGCAGAAGCGAGTCGAACAGCACGTCCAGCTTTGGATCACGCGGCGAGCTGGTTGAATGAGGCGGTTCGTGCGGGGCAGCCGGCGTTGGAAGCCGGCGCGCGCCGTTTCAGCCTCACTTTAGGCCGCATAATGGAATTTGCGTTGCTGATCAAGCAGGCTCAGTGGTCTAAGGAGCACGAACAAGACAACCGGGCAGCAGCTGCGGCCCGGCGTTTCGCTGCGTCCGGCATCGACCTCATTGGCGAGTATGATGTTCAGGATGTGAATGCTCTTATGTAGTGTGTTGATTGAAACTATTTGTAGACAAGATTGCAAGATGTTCAGGATTTACATGTTCATCCTGAAATCTTGTAAATCCTGTCCAATTGTGTCCGAAGGAGAGATTCCCATGAAGCGTGTTTCATTACTGATAATGATGTTGCTCATAGCCGCGTTCCCGGTGGCTGCGCAGCAGAAGAAAGCACAACCCGTTAAGGAGTACACCATCGAACAGTTCATGAACACTGTTCGCATTAATGGCAGCTCCTTCTCATCCGATGAAAAGTCGATTCTTTTCCACAGCAACAAGACGGGTATCTATAACGTCTATTCTGTTCCCGTGAGTGGCGGCGCGCCGGCGCAGTTGACTAGCTCGACGAAAGAAAGCACCTACGCGGTTTCGTATTTCCCGAAAGACTCGCGCTTTCTTTACCGGTACGATCGCGGCGGCAACGAAAACGAGCACCTCTACCTGCGCGAGGCGGATGGCACTGAACGCGACCTCACGCCAGGCGACAAAGTCAAAGCCAATTTTCTCGGCTGGAGTCACGATCGCAAGTCATTCTTCTACTCGACCAATGAACGAGACGCGCGTTTCTTTGACATCTTTGAAATGCCGATCGACACATTCAAACCAACACTGATCTACAAAGACGAAGCAGGTTTGGACGTCAGCGCGATTTCCGACGACAAGAAGTACATCGCGTTTCAGAAGAACGGCGCTTCGACGGCCGACTCGGATGTCTTCCTTTACAACACCGCCACGAAAGAGATGAAGAACATCACGGCCCATACAGGTGATGTCGGCAACGGTGCGGAAACGTTTGACGTCAACTCAAAGTATCTCTACTACCTGACTGATGCCGGCAGCGAGTTCAGGTATGTTGCACGTTACGATCTGGCGACCGGTAAAAGCGATGTGGTTGAGAAGACACCATGGAACGTTTCTTCCACCTCCTTCTCAGAGAACGGAAAATATCGCGTAACCACAATCAATGAAGATGCACGCACGAAGGTCAAGATCTACGAAACCGCGACGGGTAAGCTCGTCAGTCTGCCGCAACTTCCGAATGCAGACATCACGGGTGTGACTATCTCGCCGAGCGAGAAGCTGATGGCGTTCTATTTGAACGGTGATCGCAGTCCGAGCAATCTTTACGTCTACGACTTCGTAACCAAGAAAGCCACGAAACTAACCGACAGCTTGAACCCGGAAATCAACCCGGCTGATCTCGTTGATTCACAGGTAATCCGTTACAAGTCGTTCGACGGTGTCGACATACCTTCGATTCTTTACAAGCCAAAATCTGCCAGTGCCACGAGCAAAGTTCCCGCACTCGTGCTTGTTCATGGTGGTCCAGGCGGGCAGACGCGCGTTGGTTATAACGCGCTTACGCAATATCTGGTGAATCATGGTTACGCCGTGCTTGGCGTGAACAATCGTGGTTCGAGCGGTTATGGCAAGTCGTTCTTTACTTCCGACGACGGCAAGCACGGGCGCGAACCACTTTGGGATTGTGTCGAGGCAAAGAAGTATCTCGCGTCGCTCGGTTATGTTGATGAAAAGAAGATCGGAATTGCGGGTGGATCGTACGGCGGTTACATGGTCCTGGCGGCGCTCGCATTCAAGCCGCAGGAGTTTGCTGTAGGTGTCGACCTGTTTGGAGTTTCTAACTGGGTCCGCACGCTGCAATCGATTCCGCCGTACTGGGAATCGTTCCGCAAGTCGCTCTACAAGGAGATTGGTGATCCGAGTACGGATCTCGAGAACCTGAAGGCGGTGTCACCGCTATTTCATGCTGACAAGATCGTGAAACCGTTGATCGTGTTGCAGGGTGCGAACGATCCGCGAGTGATCAAGCCCGAGTCAGATGAGATCGTTGATAACATTAAGAAGCGCGGCGGTGTGGTTGAATACGTGCTGTTTGACAACGAAGGACACGGATTCACGAAGAAGGCGAACGAAATTCGCGCGTACAAGGCAATCCTGGACTTTTTGGATAGGTATTTGAAAAACGGCGACGCCGTGAGCAGTATGTAAGAACCTCGGAACGTACTGAGGGGCGGCCAGTCAGGAAGGGGGTTTGCCCCGCTCGTCGCTCTCTTCAGCGGGGGCAAGCCCTCCTTCCTGACTGGCCGCCCCTACAGTACGTTCCGTGTTAATTTACGGCTTTGCCTCAGTGCGCCGGGATAAACCGGCAAGTTGTAGTGAATGAAAGAGTCATACGTTAAAGGACTAGCCAACCATAACGACCCCGAGTCATGCGGCGGCGCTCGTAAGGGCGACGGCGAAGCGTTGACAGGGGAAAGTGCAGGCAGGGTATTGAGCCGCGAAAGTAGCCGAACTCGGGATGCCGACTCAGTTGAGGCAGGAGGAAGGCAACAACCAGTGGGCCGCGTTGGCGAGGCCCAGTGGTATCCCGCGCG
>DATNFX010000234.1:0-10737 GCA_035606195.1 Pyrinomonadaceae bacterium | reverse complement strand
TTTCATGATGTCAGCTATGCGTACTGCATCAGGTTGAACTTGATGATACGCCGAAGGCGTTCGCTAACCCTAGCCCAGGGTTGGAGCGCAGCGACAACCCTGGGGAGCAAACATAAATAGTCGCTGAACCCTGCAAGGGTTTGGCAACTGGCGAACCCTTTTCAGGGTTGTATGGTTTCGGAGGTTGTGATCCTAGGGTAGTCGCTAACGCTCCAACCCTAGGCTGAGGTTAGCGAACGCCTTCGGCGTTGATCCCAATTCAAACTGATGCACTACTCAGCTATGTATTGAATAGGACATAAGAGTCCGAGTGTGTTATAACTACTCCATTCCCGCTAGTCAGTAATCCCCTCAGTGCGGGCACCCCCCCATGAAATACAGTGTTTAAGGAAGTCAGGGAAACCGTCCCGACATACGACGCCGTGTCCGCAGTACTCTATCCGACTGTCCTGGTCGCCGAAGATTCGGTCGATACCCGCATTATGCTCAAGCGTGCCTTCGAATTGAAAGGCTACCGCGTTTTTGAAGCGGAAGACGGCAAGCAGGCGCTCGATATCGCCAAACGTTTACGGCCGAGCCTGCTCGTCATCGACCTGAACATGCCGGTTCTGGATGGTTTGGAGACCATCAGAAACTATCGCCGGCTCGAAGGCGAAGGCGGCGACCATACACCAATCATCGCCATCACCGCCTACGACGTTTATGGCATGGAAGAAGCCGCGCTGGAAACGGGCTGCAACGTATATCTCAGCAAACCGCTCAATTTGGAAGAGCTCGATCGCGCAGTGAAGAGCCTGGGCTTCCTCGCTTAGAACTCGGCTCTTCTAATCCGGGTAATCTGAGTTGACAGCGCTGCGCTGAGCATGTTACACCGTCAACCTCCTGATAAGTCTGTTGTATTTGTATTAGAAAGCAGCCAGAGTCCTCGCGCAGTGGCTTTCGGAGAGGTCATGCAGAAGGCTTGTGACCGGTGAGACGACCGAGCTAAGTTTGCCCAGCCGAATTGACACGGTTGCCACCGCGGCCGCCGCGGTTGCCGAATTTGTTGGCCGTTCAGGCATCAGTGATGACGCTGCGTTTGGAATCGACATGGCTGTGCGCGAGGCTGTGACCAACGCAGTGCTTCATGGCAATCGTCAAGATGAGGATAAAACCGTAGACATCATTTTGAAGAGCTCGCCTGACGCTGTGGAAATCAGCGTGCACGACCAGGGACCAGGGTTCAACCCTGAGATTGTCCCAGATCCAACAGCCCAAGAGAACATCTTAAAAACTTCTGGCCGGGGCATCTTTTTCATGCGCAGTTTTATGGACGAAGTTGACTGGTCGATACGACCCGGCGGTGGTACAACGGTGCGCATGCTCAAGCGACGTTAATTCGCAATTGCATAAAGGAGATTTCTGAAATGGCTGAGTTGAATATCAACGAGCGTCAAGCCGGAGATGTCACCGTTCTTGACCTGAGCGGAAAGATAACTATCGGTGAAGGCAGTGTGGCGCTCCGCACTGCTATTCGGCGACTGCTCGAAGAGGGTAAGAAGCGAATTCTGCTGAACCTTGCACAGGTGAGCTACATCGATTCCAGCGGCATCGGCGAACTCGTTTCCAGTTATACGGCTATTAATAAAGAAGAAGGCGGCCAGCTCAAGCTGCTCAATCTCACCCAGAAAATTAAGGACCTGCTGACGATTACGAAACTCCTGACCGTCTTCGACGTTTACGAAAGCGAAGCCGACGCACTCAACAGCTTCAAATAGGAGAAAGCCATGGCTGAGCTCGATCTGAAAGAACGACAAGCTGGTGACGTCACCATTCTGGATCTGAATGGTGAAGTGAGAATTGGTGACAGCAGTGTTGCCCTGCGCGAGTCCGTCAGGAATCTCGCGGACCAGGGCAAGAAGAAGGTCCTGTTGAATCTCGCCGGGGTCAAGTACATCGACTCGAGCGGTATCGGCGAGTTGATTGCCAACTATGCGACCATGAAACGTCAGGGTGGCCAGCTTAAATTGCTGAGTCTAACGGATCGAGTTCAGAATCTGCTGGTTATTACGAAACTGCTGACCGTTTTCGACGCCTACGATAACGAAGCTGAAGCTTTGAAGAGTTTTGAATAGCATTGCCAATTGCCGATTGCCGATTGCCAATTTTGGTTGATGAGCGTTCGAAAATTGGCAATTGACAATCGGCAATTGGCAATAGACTGATGTTTCGTGCTGCATTTCGCCGTCTGCTTGCGATCGACGATCCACCGGAGCGGACGGCGCTTGCTTTTTCAATCGGCGTCTTTATCGCCTTCTCACCTTTCCTCGGCCTGCACACCATCCTGGCGACGGCCCTCGCCTTTCTGTTTCGTTTTAATAAGATCGCGATCTACACCGGAACGTTCGTCAACAACCCGATTCTGACGCTTGTCCCGATAATTCTTGCGTCTTATTCGGTGGGTGCATTCATCCTTGGCAGGCCTTTGCGCATCCCAAACGAGGGGCTTGAACTCCTGAAAAACCCCCGGATCTTTTCCGGCGACTATTATCAGCAGCTTTTTGTGCAGAGTTGGAGCAACGTTGTCTGGCCCTTTTCGGTGGGAGGCATGGTGCTCTCGGTCGTTTGTTCGCTCGTGGCTTATCCGCTAACATTACGCGCGTTGCGCGCTTACCATAGTAGAAAAAAGCCACATATTTCCACGGAGTAACACGGATTGAAGCAATATTTACTGATCCTCCTGATTACAGTTTTGTCTGCCGGAGTCGTCTCGTCGCAAACACCGCAGGCACCGCAAACGGTTCAACAGCGACAAGGCGCCAGTTTTGAAGTTTCGGAATACGGCGTCGATTTCCAGGCCGACCCCCGTCTCATCGTGATGATGGCGGCGTTGGACGTGGCGGGATTCGATCCCTCGACTACCGGGCGAGCGCCGTCCACTTTCCGAGTGAAGCTGCGAAAAGACCTCGCGAATCTCGACCCCGATCTGCGCACGCGGCTAAAGACGTTCTACGAGCGGAACAAACTTCCGGCGCCGGCGACACCCGCGGATCAGGCGGCGCGTTATGTCTCGCTGGCTCTCGCGCTTGGCCAGACGCCGCCTCTCGAGGCCCCCGAACGTTCTGACGATCTACCAGCGGGCCTTTTGGAAGTGCTCGATTTCGCGCCTCTCGTTCAGGAGTTTTATCGCCGTTCGGGAATTGATGAACATATGGTTGAGTATGTGCGCGCGTACCAGGCCGAAGGAGATCGATTACGTGCGCCGACAACAGAGATGGTCCGGTCTCTGTTGACATATCTGCACACCAGACCGCTGACGACTTCGACGGATCGCGTTGAAGTCAAGAATCCCAACAAGAAAAGTAAGCAGAAGATGTACAGCTTTCGGCAAAAAGAGCGACGGTTTTTTATCCTGCCGGATCTGCTTGCTGCGCCGGGAGCGATCAACTTTCGCATTATCGGTGATGATTACTACGCCGTCGTTCCTGAAGGAACGAATCCAAGCTCGTCTGAACTGCGTCGCGCGTATCTTCAATATGTTATTGACGCACTCGTGCTGCGCTTCAACAAAGACATCGCGGATCGGCGTGAACAAGTCAAACAACTCCTGAATGAACGTCAGAAGGCAGGCACCGAAGTCAGTCCGGATGTGTTTCTCAGCGTAAGCCGATCCCTCGTGACGGCGGCTGATGCGCGTTACGACGAAGCGAGAAAGCTCGAAATCCTTGGGCGCGATGCACGCGCGCGTCTAACTGCTGCGAAGACAGACGCTGAACGTGCCGCGATCGGAAAATCGACGCAAGCCGAAATGAAAGCGATCCAGGACGAAACAGTTGCGCGATTGGCTGAAGAGTACGAAAAGGGCGCGGTGCTTTCGTTTCACTTTGCAGATCAATTGAAGGGGATCGAGAGTGCTGGATTCGATCTCGCAAACTTTCTTCCGGACATGATTGCGTCGTTCGATCCGGTGCGCGAAGCGAAGCGTCCGGCCGAATATGCGGAGACGGTCCAACGGGCGACTGCCGCGCGCGAGGCTCGGACGGCCGCGCGCAGATCGCAGACAGATCTCAACAACGCCGGCGAGGGAAGCAATGCCCAGGAGGCAGCCCTCGTGCGGGATCTCTCTGCAGTGGAAGACACTCTTCGCAGCAAGGATTACAACGGAGCTGAGACACGTTTGCGTGAGATGTTGAAGGACTACCCGCGCGAGCCACGGATCTTTTTCGCGCTGGGGCAAACGGCGAGTCTCGCGGCTTCGGACGCTACTGACGAGCACGTGCGTGACGAACGTTTGAATCGCGCGCTGGGCCAGTATCGTCTGGCCGTTGCAGCCTCATCTCCTGAGACAGACAAGGCGATCATGTCGCGCGCCTTCGAGTCGATGGCGCGGATCAATGCGTTCCTGGATAACACTGCGGAAGCCGTAAAGTTGTTTGACGAGGCGATTAAGATCGGGGACGTGCGAGGTGGTGCTTATAAGGAAGCGCTCGAAGGAAAGAAAAAACTAAATCAGCCCTAAACCCATCCACAGATTACGCAGATGTTTTATTAATCTGCGTAATCTGTGGATAAAAACCCTTTCTTATTCCAGCGCCTTAGCTGCGTTAATTCTTCCAGCGGTAATTGTCTTTCCTTTCAACGCTGCAATCGGATCCGTTGAAGCCAACAACTTCTTCTTCAAGTCGTCAACAGACATCTCCGGATGCTCGGCAAGAATAAGCGCCGCGACGCCCGAAACGACTGGCGTTGCCATCGACGTCCCTGATTTCTCTTCGTACTCATTCCCCAACCAGGTGCTCAGAATCTCGACGCCGGGCGCCGCAATCGCAACACTCTTCGCACCCCAATTCGAGAACGACGCGAGGGCATCGTGTCGGTCCAGCGCTGCTACGCTAACCACGTTCGGCGAGTCGTAGCTCGACGGATAGTGTGGCATCCGATCGTTGTTAACCGACGAATTACCAGCCGCGGCAACGAACAGGATATCGTTCTCGTAAGCTTTGCGAATGACGTCTCCAAGCGCTCGTGATTTCTGCGTCGATCCCCAGCTGGCGCTGATGATGCGAACGTTCACGCCGGCTTTCTTTCGATCGATGACGTAGTTGATCGCTTCGATCGCATCCTTGGTGCTGCCGGAGCCACTCGCGTTCATAAACTTCAGCGGCATGATCTGAACTTTCCAGTTCACACCCGCGATACCGATTTCGTTTTCACCTTCCGCGCCGATGATGCCCGCGCAGTGAGTGCCATGACCGTTGTCGTCCATCGGATCAGAGCCATCGATTGCGTTGAAGCCAAACTCATCGTCAATTGTGCCGAGTTCGTTGTCGTGGTATGGCTCCATCTTTTCAGGACGCCGCCACATGTTTTCTGTCAGGTCTTCGTGGTTGTAATCGACACCTGTGTCGAGCACTGCTACGACTACCTCTTCGCTACCGGTCGTCCTGGCCCACGCGCGAGTGGCGCTGATGTCGGCGCCTTTCTTTCCACCTCGCTGACCTGAATTGGCCAGTGCCCACTGGTCGTTGAACTGTGGATCGTGTGGCAGAATCGGCTCGAGCGGACCTGCTTCCGCTTCGTCGAGGTTGATCTCGTAATTAGGTTCTGCGAATTCGACCTCGGGAAGTTGCTGGTACTCCTTAACGAGGGTCGCAGCATCCGCGTTGTCGAAATCGTCAATCGCTTCCCAACCATCCGCATTCTCGATGCGATCTTCGACGCGATCGTTCCGCTCCGCGGTCAAACGATCGATTGCGTCCTGGCTGACACCGCTCTTGAACTTGACGAGGATTTCCGGCGCGCCAAAACTGCGAGTCGTCTCGCTGAGTGAGATTTCCTCTACACTCGCCACTTTCTTTTTGTCTTCGATGGGCACGAAACGCGCGGGTCTCCACTGTTTCCGCCATTTGTTGAGTTGGCCTGCAAAAGCAGCTACCAGAACGAGGACGAATGCGAGCGCGAGGTGGATGAAGATGTTGTTGCGGTTCATGGTGGTACCTCTAAAAATCTGAATAGGACCGATTAAACGCGATAATTCTTGCCCTTGAATTTGTAGGCTCTGACCTGGTTCTTGTCCGCGCGATATTCGAAGGTTTGTCCCTGAGCTTCGAGCTTGATGCGCCAGCCGCGCGTCATCATCTGGCCGCTCATCTCGTCATCTTCTGATGCTCCGAGCGCCATATCGGGGAAGTCGGCGTCTTCTACCGCCTTCTCTTTAACGTCGCCGGCATCGATTTTCAGTCGTTTAGCGAGGTCTTTCCGAGCGTTCTCAACTGCATTCTCTTTACTGATTGCCATATGACGGTTCAAACGACCCCCTTGAGTTCTTTGTTCCGGCGATTAATGACGCTATTTTGAGCCTGATATCGATAATGGTCAACCCTATCCACAGATTACGCAGATTCTTAAAAATCAATCAGCGTAATCTGTGGATAAAGCCCGTTATTTAAGATCTCCGAAAAGGTGCTCCAGCAGCGCAGTCACGGTAATCGCGGCGGTTTCAGCGCGCAGGATGCGACCGCCGAGCGTGATTACATGAAAATTTCGTGCCCGCGCGCTTTCGATCTCATCGTCAGACCAGCCGCCTTCAGAACCGATGAGGGCAGTGATCGATGAAGATGCACTTTGCGTCGTGAGATGTTCGAGCGCTTCACCGTCGCGCTCCGAGAACATCACGCCCAACCCGTCCACATCCAATGCTGCTTCAAATCTGACAGGAGAGCTGATTTCCGGCACAAAAGCCCTGCCCGACTGCTTGGCGGCTTCGAGCGCGATGCGTTGCCAACGAGCCACACGTTTCGTCGCGTCAGATTCGTCGCGCAGATGAATGTCGGCATAGCGAGTGATGAGTGGAGTGATTTTCCTGACGCCTAGCTCGGTCGCCTTCTGCACGACGAGGTCAAATTTCTCGCCCTTCAGCAGCGCGACGCACAAATTAAGTTGCAACTGTGATTCAGGTTTTGCAGGCTCTACTTCCGCTTCGATTCGCAATTCCGCAGTGTCGCGTTTGCTGGTAGAAAGAGCGCAACGGAACTCACGCCCGCGCCCGTCGAAAACATAAACCTCGTCACCCGCTTTCAGCCGCAACACGTCGTGCAAATGGCGCGCTTCGTCTGAGCTGAGCGTTACAGTCTGTTCCGTGAGATTGAAGGCGTCCGGCGGGGCGTGAAATCTTCGGCGAGTCATCGGATTAAACAACGAGCGCTACCCACTCGCCGTCCTGCTCGATCTGGAAATCATCGATACCATTATCATGGAGCCCGGCCTGGACCATCTCGACTTGTGTCTCGAGTATTCCCGAGAGGACGAGCTTTCCACACGTCAGACTCACGAGTGACGGCAGGATTTGCACGATCACATCGGCAGTCAAGTTTGCACAAACAAGATCGGCTGAAGCAGTTGATTCTTCGACTGACCCGGCACGAAAATCGATCTGGTCCAACACGCCATTCGCCGCCGCATTCTCACACGCGATCTGAATGGCCATTTCGTCTGTATCACAGGCTTCGATACGTGCTCCGGGAAAGAGTTTTGCCGCCGCAATCGCGAGAATGCCGGTTCCGGTACCGACGTCGAGAAAACTCCCACCGGCAAAGTGCTTTTCGATCGCTTCGAGACAAAGACGAGTTGTTTCGTGAGTGCCCGTACCGAAAGCCATGCCCGGCTCGATGCGAATGACCAAACGATCGTGAACGTCACCGAGATTGGACCACGGCGGCGCAATGATGAACCGGCCAATCTCAACCGGCTGCCAGTTCTGTTTCCACTCTTCGAGCCAATCGCGCTGAGCGACTTCGCGCACATTCATGTCGCGCACTGACGATGAGGGAAGGCCATAGATGCGCAGCGCTTCCAGGAGTTCGTATCGAACACGCTCGCGATCCGGTGTCGCAGCGAAGTAACCGGTGATCTTTACCAGCCCGCCTGACTCGTTGGTCTCAGTTCCCAGCGCGCCCGCTTCCATCAACGCATATTCAACCGCCTCGCGTGCATCCGGTTCGAGGTCGACGTCGAGTGCGTACCATCCGCTCGGTTGTTCTTTTGCGTGGCTCAACTTCCACCCAATCCAAACTCATCCAGCAGTTGATCCTTGTTGCGCCAATCTTCCTCCACTTTCACAAACAGTTCCAGATGACAGCGATGGCCCAGCAGATTCTCGATCTCTTTGCGCGCCCGCGTGCCGATATCTTTCAAACGGCTGGCGCCTTTGCCGATAATGATCTTCTTTTGCGAATCTCGTTCGACAACGATGAGGCAGTAGATGCGCGCGAAGTCTTCGCGGACTTCTTCAAAGCGCTCGGTGACGACTGCCGTGACGTAAGGAATCTCATCACCGGTTGAACGTAACACCTTCTCACGAACGATTTCCGCCACGAGCACGCGTAGCGACTGGTCGGTCAGCTCGTCTTCCGCGAAGATCGGCTCAGCTTCCGGCAGATGACGTAAACAACTCTCCACGAGCACGTCGATCTGATCTGTTTTGAGCGCAGAGATCGGAACGATCTCACGCCATTCGTGCTCTTTGCTGTAGAAGTCGATCAACGGCAGCAGCGCCGACTTATCTTCGAGTTTATCGATCTTATTTAACAACAGCAGCGCGGGCTTTTCAGATCGTTTCACGAGGTCCAGCACGAACCGATCGCCGTTGCCTGTTGAGACGGACGCATCGCGGAGCAGACAGACCAGGTCAACGCCCATGAGGGCTTCCTGAACGGCTGCCATCATGCGGCGGTTCAGCTCGTAACCCGGTTGATGAACTCCGGGTGTATCAACGAAAACGATTTGCCCCTCGGGCTTTGTAATTACACCCTGGATCCTGAACCTCGTGGTTTGCGGCTTATAGGAGACCGCCGCAATCTTTTGCCCCACAAGTTGGTTAAGCAATGTCGATTTACCGGCATTGGGCCGTCCAATCAGCGCAACATAGCCGGAATGAGTCATAAAATCCGTTTCTTAATCTGTGTAATCTGTGGCTCAGCTTTTCTCAGCAAAGATCTGGACCAGGTTGACGAGCGTCTCAGTCGACTTCTCCAGCCCCTTGCGCGAGTTGAATTCGAGCTTGCCGTGGAAATTCCCGCCGCCAGTGAAAAGGTTCGGTGTCGGCAGCCCGCGGAAAGTCAAATTTGATCCATCCGTTCCGCCGCGAATCGGTTTCAGGAACGGTGTTAGTCCTGCACGCTTTGCAGCTTCCATCGCGTTCGCCGTCAACTCAGGATAGTTCTTTAGCACTTCCTTCATGTTCTTATAATTCTCTTTGACGTCGATCGTGATCTTCACTTGCGGAAACTTCGCCGCGGTTTGCGCAACCATATCGCGCAGCGTTTTTTCCTTCGCATCCAAACCACTCATGTCGAAGTCGCGCAGCAAAATCTTCAGGTTCGAACTCTCCACATCGATCACGCCCGCATATGGATGAACAAATCCGACGCGGCCTTCCGTCGTCTCAGGCAACATGTCGTGCGGAAAACGATTCAGGTAATCGGCGATCGCGTACATCGCATTGATCATGATTCCCTTGGCCGTGCCGGGATGCGTGCTCTTGCCCTGGAATGTAACTGTCGCGGTACGCGCGCTCCACGTCTCGTCGCTGATCTCTCCAAGCTCTTCGCCGTCGACAGTGTAAGCCACCTTTGCCCCGAAAGCTTTTACGTCAAACTTCTCGATACCACCGCCGACTTCTTCGTCAGGAGTGAAAGCGATCGCGAGCGTCCCGTGTTTGATCTGCGGGTTCTGACGGAGGATATCGATCATCGTCATGACCTCTGCGCAGCCCGATTTATCATCCGAGCCGAGCAATGTGGTGCCGTCAGCGGTGATGATGTCGGTACCGATTAGCGACTTCAGAACCGGATTCTTGTCCACCGTGATCACCTGCGTCGGATCTTTCGGCAAAGTGATGTCGCCGCCCTGGTAGTTCTTGTGAATGATCGCGTTGACGTTTTCACCGGAAACTGCCGGCGACGTGTCCATGTGCGCGATGAAACCGACCACCGGCACTTTTGAATTGTCGGCGAGGTTTCCCGGCACGGTCGCGTAGACAATTCCAAACTCGCTGACACGTACATTTTCTGCACCCAGCGCGGTCAGTTCCTTTGCGAGGAGGTTTGCGAGGTTGAGCTGTTTTCGCGTGCTGGGCGTGGTCGTCTGATCTTCCGCCGACTGCGTGTCGATCTTCACATAACGAAGAAAACGATCCATCACCGTTTCCACCGGCGGTTTAAGCTGGGCGTTCACGATACCCACAGAAGCAAGACAAAGAGCGAAAGCAATAATCAATCTCATTACTAGAACCTTTCATCCACAGATTACACAGATTTTTGCCGGAGAGAACGGCGCCACTCTTCGCTCTGATGATTCAAGTCGTCCAGAGTTTGCTGCAATTCATCCCGTTTGGCCATCAGCAGGGCGTCATCAGCGTCCGAGGGCACGTAAATCGGGGGCGCGACATAGACCCGAGCGCGCGTAAAAGGCTTTGGGATTTGGAATCGATCCCAACTCGGCATTTCCCAGTAACGATCGAGTGCCATCGTCACCGGCATGATCGGATGACCTGACTTTTTCGCCAGCAGCACCGCCCCCATTTTCGCTACATACCGCGGGCCTTTCGGACCGTCGATTGTGAATGCTGTCGTACATCCCTCCCGCATCAGCCGGGCCATCTCAATGACGGCGCCGACAGCGCCGCGTGTGCTCGAACCCCGTACCGCACCGTAGCCAAATCGTTGAATAAAGCGCGCGATGTACTCACCGTCAAAGCTG
>DATNFX010000233.1:0-6382 GCA_035606195.1 Pyrinomonadaceae bacterium | reverse complement strand
AAAACAATCTGCGTAATCTGTGGATAAGAATGTGATGAGTACGCAGATCGTAAACATTCAACCGCTGTCGCAGCCTGTCGATTTGGGGGTTGAGCCGGCGACTTTCTCGCCTGAGGTGGAGGCGGAGATCGATCGGCACCTCGCGAAGTATCCGGTGGCGCGCTCGGCAATTTTGCCGTTGATGTTCATCGTGCAGCGCGAGCGTGGATATCTCGATCCGCCGGGTGTGCTTTATCTCGCCAATCGGCTGAAGTTGCGCGTGACCGACATCTGGGAAGTCGCGACGTTCTACTCGATGATCAATACAGCGCCTGTCGGCAAGTATCACATCCAGATCTGCAAGACGCTGTCGTGCAAGATCCGCGGCGCCGGAAAGGTCACCGAATACTGTTCGCAAAAACTCGGAATCAAGGTGGGCGAGACGACCGCTGACGGACGATTCACACTCAGCGAAGTTGAATGTCTCGGCTCGTGCGGCACGGCGCCGATGTTCCAGCTCAACTTCGACTATTACGAGAACCTGACCCCCGAGAAGATCGATCAAATTCTGGACAAACTACCTTAATGCGTATCGAAGCCATCGGATGTGAACCACTGCAGCTACGACGAGTTCATCTCGAAAACTCGCGCACACTCGATGTGTATCGTCGCAACGGCGGCTACGAGGCGCTGAAGAAAGTCCTCGACGGCATGTCGCCTGACGACGTGATCAACGAGGTGAAGAAGTCGGCACTGCGCGGTCGTGGCGGCGCGGGCTTTCCGACCGGAATGAAGTGGAGCTTCGTTCCGAAAGATTCACCAAAGCCGAAGTACGTAGTTTGTAACGCCGACGAATCCGAGCCCGGCACATTCAAAGATCGATATCTGATGGAGCGCGATCCACACATGCTCATCGAGGGCATGTTGATCGCCGCCTACTCACTTAATTCACAGACCGGCTACATCTACACACGCGGTGAGTACAAATATTTGATCGACATCATGGACGTTGCGCTCGAAGAAGCGCGCGCCGCCGGTCTCGTCGGCAAAAACATTCTCGGCACGAACTTCGGGTGTGAGATTCACACGCACACCGGTGCGGGCGCGTACATTTGCGGTGAAGAGACGGCGCTACTGAGCTCACTCGAAGGACTGCGCGGTCATCCGCGCATGAAGCCTCCCTTCCCTGCTGTCTCAGGTCTGTACGCGGCTCCGACCGTGGTCAACAACGTCGAGACGCTGACGGCCGTACCCGACATCATCAAGATGGGTGGCGAGGCTTATCAGAAACTCGGCACTGAGAAAAGCGGCGGCACGAAACTCTGGTCCGTCTCCGGTCACGTAAACAACCCCGGCGTTTACGAACTGCCGATGGGGTATGACGACATGGAAAAGTTCATCATGGAAGACTGCGGCGGAATGCTCGACGGCAAGAAACTTAAAGCCGTGATTCCCGGTGGCTCGTCGGTCTACATCATGCGCGCCGATCAGATCATCGGGAAAGACGTGCGGATGGATTACGAAGGTCTCGTTGCTGCGGGCTCGAGTGTTGGCTCGGGTGGCTTCATCGTGATGGACGAGACCGTCGATATCTTTGAGTCAACAAAGAACCTGACTGAGTTTTATAAACACGAATCGTGTGGCTGGTGCACGCCGTGTCGTGAAGGTACGGACTGGTTAGTGAAAGTTTTCAAACGCATCGAGAACGGTGGTGGGCGAATCGAGGATGCGCAACTGATGCTCGACCTCTGCGACAACATCGAGGGCAAATCGTTTTGCCCACTTGGTGATGCTGCTTCGTGGCCGATCCAGTCTGCGATTAAAAGATTTCCCGAAGATTTTATCCACAGATTACGCAGATTAAATGTCGACTGAACTGATTAAAGTAACTATTAACGGAAAAGACTTCGAAGTGCCTAAGGGCGCGCGTCTGATCGACGTGTGCCGTGAAAAGGGTTTTGATATTCCTTCCTTCTGTTATTACTCGGATCTCGCGCTGCAGGCGTCGTGTCGCATGTGCCTGGTTCGCATCGAGAAGATGCCGAAGCTCCAAACGTCATGCACTATCATCTGCACCGACGGAATGATCGTTACCACGCAGAGCGAAGAGATCGAGAAGGCTCAACGCGGCATGACCGAGTTTCTGCTCGCGAATCACCCGCTTGATTGCCCTGTCTGCGATCGCGGTGGTGAATGCGAACTGCAGGAGATGACATTCGACTGGGGCGGCCTTGAAGAGCGGTTCACAGAGAAGAAAAACTACGCCGCCGAACGCTATCTCTCGCCGATGGTGGCGAACGATCCGCAGCGCTGCATTCTTTGCAAACGATGCACGCGAGTTTGCGACGAGTGGATGGGGGAAGACGCAATCGAAGCCGGCGGTCGCGGCGCGCACACGGTTATTGGAACTTATCTCGGATGGCTCGATTGTTCGCAGTGCGGAAACTGTATCGAAGTCTGTCCGACCGGAACGCTCCTCGACGCGACCTACCGTCACCAAACACGGCCGTGGGAACTCGCGCAAACGATCACGACGTGCAACTTCTGTTCGGACGGCTGTCAGATGTCGCTTGGTTCGCGTGGCGGTGAAGTGCGTCGCTCAGTAGCGCGCGATCGTTACGTGAACGGAATCAACGGCGAGTTTCTCTGCGTTAAAGGCCGGTTCGGCCACCCGTTCATCAATCACGAGGCGCGCATCCGCACGCCCATGATCCGTTACAAGAAAGGCGGCAAACTGATTCCCGCAACCTGGGATGATGCAATTCGTCACGTTGCGGAACGGCTCGATGCAGTTGCAGAAGAACATGGGCGCAACGCAGTCGGCGTCGTTGGCAGTCCGCGGCTCACCAACGAAGCACTGCACGTTTTATACAAGTTCACGACGGAACTGGTGGGCACTCAGAACTACACCACTACCGACGCATTCAGCCTGCGCAGCTTCTTCGAACATCTGGGCGGACCGCTCGCGACACATCGCGATATTCGTTACGCGAAGACGATCGTGCTAATCGGCGGCGATCCGAGCGAGTTGCAACCACTAACTGGCAAGCAGATCCGGCAGGCGGTGAGAAACGGTGGCTCGACGCTCGTGCTCATCAATTCCGTGCCGATTCGCTTGCGGGAACAAGCAAAGATATTTCTTCACATCAGGCCCATGACCGAAGATGCAATCGCGCTCGCGCTTTTTGATCGTTCGGCTGACTCACTTGCCGCACAGAAAGCTGGTGTCGAAGAAAATGCGATTGCGGCCGCACGCCAGGCGATTGCCGACAGCGCAGGGGATGTCGTGGTGATGTTTGGTGGCGAGCTCACCCCAGCGGCGCAATCAATTCTCGCTCAGTTGTCGCAGAAGTTTGCAACACGAGACCGGCGGATACTGTTCCATCCGTTACCGCTCTTCAACAACAGCATCGGCGCGCACGACATGGGAATGATGGACGCCCCGACGTCTCCTCGTGGAATGCTCAATGCGGCGGGCAACGGCATTCGCGCGCTTTATGTCGCAGGCAGCTTCCTCCCCGAACAGCTTGAAGGCCACGAAGACGCACTCTCGAAGCTCGATTTTCTGGTGGTCCAGGAACTCTTCGAGACTGAAACTACGGCCGCTGCGGACGTGGTCCTACCCGCTGCGTCTTATGCAGAACAGGACGGCACGTTCACAAACAACGACGGCCTCGTGCAACGCGTGCGGCAGTCGATTCCCGCGCTGCACCAGTCGAAACCTGATTGGGTGATCGTTTCGCAACTCGCGAAAGAGCTCGGAATGGATTTCGGATATGAGATGTCAGCGAGTGCTGTCTTCAGAGAAATCAGCGAGACGGTGCCGGCTTATTCGGGAATGCGTTATCCGCTGCTGAAGGATGAAACAAATCCCGTTCAGGCGAAATATCAGGTGACTGAGCGAGCCGATGTGTCGTCGGAATTGTCAGTACTTCGAGAGTGCGTTGAGAAACTTCCGAACACTGGCGACAAGGTGATGGTGACGCCCGACGTCGGAACTGAGTTGTTCAAGATCGGCACCTTGACTGACAAGGTGGCACAGTTTCACTTGCTGGCGAACGGGAATCCGCGTCCGGAAACGACTGCGGTTTCGCCGCTATATCAAATTGGAAGACAAAATGCCGATTTCCAATTGCCAATTGCCAATTTGAAGAACGAGACTTCTGCGTCTGAACTGGTCGATTAATCGGCAATTGGCAATTGGAAATCGGCAATAATTTATGGACACTGCGATCGACATAGCTCTCAAGTTTGCGGGCATCACTGTGGCATTCGTGGTGGTGCTTCTGATCGTCGCCTACACAGTGCTGGCCGAACGACGCGTCCTCGGCTTCATTCAGGGCAGGCTTGGTCCAAATCGCGTCGGCTACGGCGGCATCCTGCAACCTTTCGCGGATCTGCTGAAGTTCATTCTCAAGGAAGACATCGTTCCCGATAAATCGACGCGATTCATCTACTTCCTCGCACCCGTCGTCGCCACGATGGCAGCGTTGATGACGATGATCGTCTATCCCTTCGGTCCGGAGATCAGGATTCCTTTCACGAATATCACGATACCGCTCGTGATTACGCACTTCGACGTCGGACTGCTTTACGTGCTCGGTATCACTTCGATTGGTGTTTACGGAATCATGCTCGCGGGTTGGTCGTCCAACAACAAGTACAGTTTGATGGGTGGTCTTCGTTCTTCCGCTCAGATGATCTCGTATGAGCTCGCGCTCGGGTTGAGTTTGATCGGCGTAATTCTGCTTGCAGGCACTTTGGACCTCGCACAGATCGTCGAACATCAATCGGGGTGGTACGGGCTGCGATGGAATATTCTTTTTAACCCGCTCGGATTCGTGGTCTACATGATTGCCGCCATCGCCGAAACAAATCGAGTCCCGTTCGATCTTCCTGAAGCGGAAACAGAACTTGTTGCCGGTTTTCACACGGAGTACAGCGCGATGAAGTTTGCGCTGTTTTTCCTCGCTGAATACATCAACATGTTTACGGTTTCGATGCTCGCCACCACGCTCTTTCTGGGCGGCTGGAACGTCCCGTTTGCGGAAGCGATTTTTGGACGCGGTACGTTCTTGTTCGGTCTCGTGAGCGCGATCGGCTTTTTAGCGAAAGTTATCTTTTTCCTTTTTATTTACATCTGGTTGCGCGGAACGCTGCCGCGCTTTCGCTTCGATCAATTGATGGATTTCGGTTGGAAGGTCCTGTTGCCGATGGCCCTGCTCAGCATCTTCATTACAGCCACGGCGATGTATGTCGCAGCACAATACTTTGGTGTGTTGATTTAATGCTGGCTCTTCTCTTCATTTTGTTTGCGGGATTGGGGATTGGCTGCGCGCTCGCGGTTGTTGCGCAACGCAATCCGCTCTACAGCGCGATTTCGCTGATCGGCGTCTTTATCTCGCTGGCGTGTCTTTACGTGATGCTGGCGGCGCCGTTTATTGCTGCGGTCCAGGTGATTGTGTATGCGGGCGCCATCATGGTGCTCGTTGTTTTTGTGATCATGCTGCTCAATGTCGAGCAGGAAGAACGTGGACGCACTCGTCTCAAGTTTCTGGTGCCCACGGCTGTCGCGCTCGCAGCGATTCTGATCGCAGAGGTCGCATTCGTACTCGTGTCCGTGCAGGAGTTCAGAGTTACGCCAACAAACGCAGCTTCAGACATCGGAGTCACACACTCGATCGGCTCGCAATTGTTTACCAGATATCTTTTGCCGTTTGAGATCACTTCGATATTGCTCTTAATGGCGATCGTAGGAGCGATGACGCTCGCGCGTCGCGGCGGATTGCTGCCGGCAAATGCTCGTGTGATTCCGGGGGCGCAGCAACTTGCTCTTTCTCCCGATGATTTGACCTTGGTTGAGACTAACTCGACTGAAGAAGCAGCCCGGCTGCTTGGTGTCGAGCACAGAGACGAATCTGCGTAATCTGTGGATGGAGTTTGAATAAGATGGAACCACAGCTTTCATGGTATCTCGCGCTCTCCGCGATCCTTTTCACGATCGGCGTCACGGGCGTGATCATCAAACGCAACATCATCGCGATGTTCATGTGCATTGAGCTGATGCTGAATGCAGTGAACCTGACCTTCGTCGCGTTTGCGAGTTTTTTTCAGGATGTAACGGGACAGCTTTTTGTGTTCATCGTCATGACCGTTGCCGCGGCTGAAGCTGCGGTGGGTTTGGGAATCATCATCGCTATCTTTCGTAATCGCGAAACACTGGATGTGGATGAGGCGAGTATCCTCAAACTGTAACCACGGATTGGGCGGATTCTTTAAGCACGATTTGCACAGATAAGAATGGAGAATAATCTTCTCAGTCTGATCATCTTTGCGCCGCTGGCGGGTGCGGTGATTAATTGGTTTGTTGGCAGACGTCTGCGCGATGAACGGTTTATCGGCG
>DATNFX010000232.1:0-19627 GCA_035606195.1 Pyrinomonadaceae bacterium | reverse complement strand
GTCGAATTTACATCGGCGCTTTCAATGGGAAGCTTTACTGTTTGAAGTAACCTTGCTCGTTTACCTGGTCGACAACACAATCGATGGTCAAGGCGCAAGCCCACGCGAGATTCGCGCGGTGCTGGGCCGTTTGATTCCCGGCCTCGAAATCCTCATCGAACCATTCCAAAACGTGTCGCTCGAACGCGTTCGCAGTCTGCGTCCGTCACACATCATTCTGAGTGGTCAGAGTCATCCGTGGGAGATGTACACGCCTGAGTCGCTACGGGGCGTCTTTTCAGTTATCAAGCAAGCGAGCCAACCCATCCTCGGAGTTTGTGGGGGTCATCAGCAGATCGCGATCGCTTACGGCGCCAAGGTTGGATTGATGGAACGACTCGGACCGGGCGAAGGCTATAACGGCGCGAAACGTGAGCGAGGCTTTCTGCCCATTCAAAACACGGGGGAAGGACTCTTCAAAGGCATGCCTTCGGAGATCACTGTCTGGCACAACCACTGTGATGAAGTGAAAGAACTGCCAGACGGATTTCGTGCGACTGCTTCGAATGAGACCTGCATGATCCAGGCGATGCAGCAGAAGGGCCGTCGCCTCTACGGAGTGCAGTTTCATCCGGAGCTCTTTGACGAGCAACACCCCGAGGGCCAACAGGTCGTCGAGAATTTCCTCAAGCTCTAATCTGGACCAAATCCTGGACCAAAGATCCTCAGTCGATGTGACCGTATCGATATTTCTTAAGTTTCGATATTTCACCAATTACCTTCGGCGATGTTATTTATCTCACAAAAATCACACCAATGTCACAGTTGAATGGGCCAAAAGCCCTATGCTAGCCTCCTCTGTGAATAGCGGCGAATCGCGAAAATTACTGGAAGCGACAGCCGCTTTTCGCTTTATCTAATACATACTTTTCGGCGCACCGCATCAAGGATGCAAGCCCCCAACCTCGGCTGACATTTGTCGCAGACTCCTAGAGCCAGGGGATGAGTCATAGGAAAGAACGGACTCACGCAGGACGCTGAAGAGCAGGAAATAACTCGGACAGGAGACCCGAATTGAAAGTCTATTCAATCTTCAGCGGAAGTGCGCTCGTAGCGACCGCATTTCTAAGTAGCTCTTTGATGCTTTCTGCCAGAACTCTCTCGGCGGAAACTCTGTCGTCTCAAACTCAACAACAAACAATCAAATCAACCACAGTCGGAGAAGCTGTGACTGCAAATGGTAGTCTCGGCGAAGAGATCGCAACGGAAGAAAATTACGTTGTGCCTCCGGCTTCATACGTCGCCACCGCGTACAGTTTGCGTGGACGAACGGCGAGTGGACGACCTGTCGCCAAGGGATTGATTGCTGCAGATCCGAGGCACCTGCCTTTAGGTGCGCGCGTGCGGCTTGAAGCCGGTGCTTACAGTGGTGAGTATCTGGTAGCTGATACGGGCAGCATGGTGCGCGGTCGTCGTATCGACATCTGGACCCCGAGCTCACGTGAAGCGATGCGTTTTGGAAGACGCACCGTGAAGCTGACAGTCCTTAGCCTCCCTCGCAAGAAGTAGCCACAAAAAGCACATAAGTCACAAAAGGCACAAAACGATTGAGTGAGGGATGATCCTTCATTTAATCATTTTGTGCTCTTTGTGCCTTTTGTGCCTTTTTGTGGCAAGATCCGTGGCTAATGTCGCAAGAGATTCCGCTCGCAGAACCGCTCGTTGAAGTCAAACGAGGATCGATAACCGAGTCACGTCATCGTGGACACATTGCAGTAGTTGAGCCGGATGGAAACGTTATCGCTTCCGCCGGCGCACTCGAAACGGTTACGTTTCTTCGATCGTCCGCCAAACCTTTCCAAGCGATACCGTTGCTCGTTTCAGGCGCTGCTGACAGATTCGACTTCACCGATCGCGAAGTCGCGCTTGCGTGTGCGTCTCACAACGGCGAACCTATTCACACCGAAATTGTCTCATCGATGTTGCGCAAGATCGGTCTTGGACCAGAGGCGCTGAGATGCGGCGTGCACGAGCCGTACGGTGAAGAAGCCGCGCGCGCGCTTCGTGAACGTGGTGAGCCGCCAAACGCGTTGCACAACAACTGTTCGGGCAAACATGCAGGCATGCTGGCGGTAGCGCTTCATCTCGGTGCCTCGATTGAAAATTACGAGAGTCCGGAGAACCCGGTACAGAAAGCGATCGCCGATGTGGTCTCGCGCTTTTGCGGCGTAGCGGTAACTGATATGGCTGTTGGTATCGACGGTTGCGGTGCGCCGATCTTTGGCATCACTATAAAAGCGATGGCAATGGCTTATGCCAGATTGGTCTCGCCGCCTGAAGACTTCGACCAGATTACACGTGGAGCCTGTGAACGAATCGTTCGCGTGATGAATGCATATCCCGAGCTGATCGGAGGAACATCGAATCGGCTCGATACCGAGATCATGCGTGCAACGCCGCGTCGAGTGGTTTCAAAGGTCGGTGCTGAAGGTGTCTACACTGCGGGTGTCATTCCTTGTAAGGAGTGGGCGAACGGTCTCGGCGTCGCGTTGAAGATCGAAGATGGTGACGACAAACGCGCGCGTCCGACGGTGGTGGTCGAATCGTTGCGACAATTGGGTGTGCTGCGAGATGAGTCGCTCGAGGCAGTTGCGAAGTATGCATTCTTTCCGATACGAAATCGACGTGGAGATCTTGTAGGCGAGATCCGTGCTTCGTTCGCGTTGAAGACGCCCGCGGGTGAAGATTTATCAGTATGACGAGCGATGCTCCACCACTACAGCGCGACGCATCGGGTCAGGTAGATGTCGACTCAGTGCCGGACGTGATCGAGTGGTTTCTGAATTACGATCAGCGTGTCGGGATCGTCAGGCATCCTTCGGTTGAAGAGGTGTTCCAGTGGAAGCAGCAACACACGGCAGCGCAGGGCGAAGAGATCTTTCAGTTCAAACGTGCTGAAGATCGTCTGGCCATCGGAATTATCCAGGCGCTGGCTGACAACTCCGACGAACGCAGTTTGCACGACTGGATTGGACAACTGCTCGGCGCGCTCGATGCGGCCTCGAAGGCGAACGAGTCAACTGCTGAGGCTTACAAGCTCGACTTGCGCAGCGGCGGATCGATAGTCGAGCAGGCGGAGAAGATTCCGTTCCAACGCGGCCGCGCCGAATTCCTGCTCAACTGCTGGATCGAAACCCTATGCACGGCCGAAGCACGCGTGCTCGGCTGGCTCTACAAAGAATTCTACAATCGCCCTTACGCGCCCTAATCAATACTTTGTTATCCACAGATTACACAGATTTTGATTAATCCGTTATATGACTCCTGAAGTTCGTGCGCTGTTTCCGATTACCGAGCGCTACACGTACCTGAATCACGCGGCGGTTTCGCCTCTCCCCACAACAACGGTGCAGGCGGTTGAGTCGCAATTGAGAGACGTGAGGGAAAACGGCTCGGCTAACTTTCGCGACTGGCTCGCGACAAAAGAACAAGCCCGCGAGCTGCTGGCGAATCTACTCGGCGCGCGGCCGGAACAGGTCGCATTCATGCGTAACACGTCCGACGCCCTCTCGAGCGTCGCAAATGGCCTCACCTGGCGCCCAGGCGACAACGTCGTCACCTTCAGTCGTGAGTTTCCCTCAAACATCTATCCATGGCTGCGCATCCGCGACGCGTTCGGTGTCGAAGTGCGCATGTGCGAAGAGCGCAATGGTCGCATCGATCTCGAACAGTTGGGAAACCTCATCGATACCAACACGCGGGTCGTGGCCGTAAGTCACGTTCAGTTCGCGTCCGGCTTTCGCCTCGACCTCGAACGACTCGGCCGGATTGTCCGCCAACACGATGCACTATTCGTCGTCGACGTAATTCAGGCACTCGGCGTGATTCCCACAAACGTCGAGGCCGAGTTCGTGGATGTTGCCGCGGGCGCGGGCCACAAGTGGTTAATGGCTCCGGAGGGAGTCGGCTACCTCTATCTCTCAGACCGCGCTCGTGAGCGGATTCAACCAACCCTTGTCGGCTGGATCAGTGTTCCGAATCCTGACGACTACCTCAACTTCGAACAGGGCTGGAATCGGGGAACACTGGCCTGGGAAACCGGCACTGGTCCCGCTTCACTGTTTTATGGATTCAAGGCCAGTGTGGAGCTTCTCACGAACCAGGGCGTCCAAAGAATCGCAAATTACCTCGAAGAGCTTACGGATCATTTGTGTGAGGGTCTTAAAGGGAAACGCTACGAAATGGTGAGTTCCCGAGCGCGTGGAGAGAAGTCTCAGATTGTTTGTATTCGCCCTCCAGACCGCTTATCGGCGATGGCCCTATACCACCAGCTCAACGCGAAACAAATCGTCACAGCGCCGCGTGGTGATCGCCTCCGGATCGCCCCTCATTTCTACAACACCGCCTCTGAAGTCGATGAGCTCCTAAAAGCGCTTCCATAGACCGAGCGATATTCGTTCGCTTGTACTGTAGGGTTTGTACGGAAGCTGTACAACATTGTGAGACTTGTGTCCGTTTGCGCACAAACTCCCAAGCTTCTAAGCACCAAAATCCCTAGCAAAAGCAACTTTCGCGAGCCAGGTGTCACAGTTGGCACGGTCATTGCCAAAGAGGAAGACAGAACAAGAAGGGTAGATAAGGGTAAATCGGGTCAGGCTCTAATAACTGCGGTGAGTGGAGGCTTTGGGGGAGGCATCCTCTCGCGAATTTAAAGCAAGCGTTTGACTCTTTTGGGGGAACGGAGTGACGTTTGTGACGCAGTCGAAGAGCAATAATAGCGGAGCTGCTGATTTTCGTCTTGACGGGGCTTGGGGGAGCCTCCCAAGAATAGTCAGCAGCCCGCAATTTTTTGACTCGATTTTAGGACAGGATTTTATCCGCGGAAATTCGGTGGATAAAATCCTGTCTCTAATTTCTTTCTCGCAATAATCTTCCAGGATCGGTCTCAGGCGTGAGTTCGTCGAGATTGAGTCGCAGCATGCCACCGGCATCCGAATAAGCAGTCACAGCTTTCTGCTGTGAACGTCTGTACGTAAACAACAGGCCACCGATAAGTCCGCCCATACCAAGACACGTGATGAGCGCCCACCCGGATGCTTTCAGGACTGTGACGAGGACGCCGAGAGTCGTGTTGACGTAACGTTTCTGTGCTTCCTTGAGGATGTTGGGATTGTCGCCCAGCCACTGCACGACCTGCTCGTACTTAACTTGATCGATTAGTTGTTTAGCTGTCTGCTCGTCGGGCGCGTCGAAGACGAAAACGGAGTAATTACCAACGCGACGATATGCGGTAGGCGCGGGTTGGCCCAGTTTCCAGAGTTCCTGGATCCGAGCGATGACGCGCTTATCGTTTTCGGTTGCGAGTTGCGGTGTATTGAATTCGACGATCAGAAACTTGATTGGACCATACGTTGATAAAACCGCGTCCGCATTGCCGCCCGACTGAACGGCATCCAACACGGCGTGCTGAAATGGCAGCCGGTGCAGATCCGCAAAACTGTTGAGATAGACCGCGTTCTTTTGCGCTTCTCCCGGGTCTGGAAGATGCTTGATTAGGGCGGGGATATCACCTTCTCCTTTGTCGAGCGACTCAGACCACGCGTGGGCCAGGTCGTTGAGGTCTGCCGGCCGGGCGTTCAGATTCTTTATCGTGACAAAGGTGGCGCCCTTAACGAAGGCAATCTCTTTATCCGTCGCAAACCCGGCAGTGCCGATTCCGTTAACTATTTCCACATTTGCGTGCGAAGCCCGCGCCTTTGCTGCGACGAGGCTGAGTAATTCGTAGGCCTGTGTTTCCTGCGGAAAACGATAAACTTCGACCGACGCTTTCGCGCCATTACTCCCCGTGTATTCCAGCCGGTTGGTTTCTACAGGTACCGCACCGGTGTCGACGTTCGCAGGTGAAGAACCCGTTTTAGAACTCAGTTTGAACTTGCCGGCTGTAGACGGTGGGGCTGCACTGGATCCAGGCTCTCCAAGAGCGGAACCTGCCAGCGCCAGCAAAAGTCCCAATAAAATAACTACTCTCGATAAACGCAATACAACAACTCCTCGTGCGGCCGAAGTACAAGGTTGATTTAGAAACCGCCCAGGCTTTGATGTTCCCGGCGGAATTTTGGGCAGCACGGTTTCAGTTTAATGCCAGCGTCTTAATTCACGCAAAAGAAGGTCGGCGTAGTGGCGGGGGCTGCGGATGTTATGCATCACAATCGAGCCGCCAAGCTCGCTGGCATTGTCGATGATGATGTCGCCAAATCCCATCACACGTTGCGGGATGCTGGCCGAGACAGTAACGTCCTGCACCTTGCTCAGAGGAATGTTTTTCGTAGTGCGGGCGATTAAGCCGGTATCGATCTGAAGTTTGGAATCCGTAACTGTGTAGCGGATCATGTTTCGCCGGATGTGGTAATAGGCCGGGATTAGCAATAGCGCGAGCGCGAGCGGGATTGAAATCGATGCAGGCACGCCGATCGAGGCTAGCAGGAACACAAGCGCGATGCCTCCGATGACGGCGAGCGCGTAACCAGCCTTGACGAATATCATCGTGGGGCGGACGGTGAAGACGGTGTGCTCGAGATCCTGATCTCCGCCGTATTCCAGCGCGCGAGATTGCAAACGAGCGATTCTCGTCGCTTCCGGATCCGAGGCGGGTGCTCCGCAATTCGAACAAAAGCGGACGCTCGGGGGAACATATGCTCCGCAGGAACAGGTCATCGATATGGGTCCTCGCTCAAACACTATACCAATAAACGCAGATGAGCGCAGATCTGTTCTGCGTTCGTCTACGTTCTCTTTTCTAAGTCTTATTGGCTTACGAGCTGGAGGCGACCGTCCGGCAGCCGGGTCATGAAGACGCTGCGTTCGTAGACGTTCAGAGGGGTCGGATCTTTCTGTTGCGCGAGATTCGAAGTGCCGGCGTTCGCGAGAGCATTCGGATCACGAATCATGCTGTAGCGATTTCCGATGCGGCGCACGTACTCACGCGTTTCGCTGTACGGTGGAACCTGGTAGCCATACTTCATCACCGCGCCTTCGCCGGCGTTGTAACCGGCCAGTGCGAGTCGTACGTCGCCGGAGAACAGGTCGAGCAGGAATCTCATGTAGCGGGCGCCGCCTTCGATGTTTTGCTTTGGATCCCAGATATTGGTCACGCCAAAGCGAATGGCTGTCCCAGGCATGAGCTGCATTAGGCCGCGCGCACCTTTGTACGACATGGCGCGGGCTTTGAAGCTCGATTCCTGATGCATGATGGAGTAAAGGAGCAGCGGGTCGACTGAATTGCGTTTGCCGGACTCCACGATGAAGCTATCGACGTCTGTGTTACCGGTCGTGAAATCGCCAAGCGAGGGGTTGAGGGGCTGGCTGGTGAGATGGACAAGGGCGCCGGGAGCAGGTGAATAGCTGTAATTTCTCAGCTTTGTGAGCTGTTTCGTTTGCGGAGCGGGCTTGGGTTCGGCTTTGGGGGTCTGAACCTGGACGGCGTTCGGGAAGTCGAAGTTATCGATCTGATAGGTCGTCTGCGCGACGGCAGCGGGTGCCGCAAGGGTAAACAAAGCCAGGATTATTAGTGTTTGTCGCATCACAAAGCCAAGGGCATTCTAACATGCGCCAAACATTGTTGGCCACAGATAAACACGGATTTAAAATCGGGATTTTTAATCCGCGTAGATCTGTGCCTTGACAGACGTTGTAAGATAAGCGCGTTTTCGGAAGTAAACCTCACACTCAACCATTAACCGCGCGCTTCTGCGCGCCTCACAAAGGATGAAACGAATGAAGAATATTCTCACTCTCACTCTGCTATTGCTCTGTGTCTTCAGCACTGCCGCAATGGCCCAGACCTCAACCTCAACCACATCGGGCACGAAACAGGCAACGAAACGTGGCCCGGTCTTCCGTGCGAACAAAGACCAAATCAACCAGGCGCAAGCCATTCTCAAACAGCGTGGTTTCTACGCTGGGGAACAAATCGGGAAACTTGATGATGCTACGCGGGATGGGCTGCGGAAGTATCAACAGGCGGAAGGACTCAAGGTGACCGGAACACTCAACAAGATCACACTTGAGAAGATGAATATCACGCTGACTGAAAAACAGAAGACGATGTAGGCCACGGATGGACGCGGATTGGTGACAGATTTAATCCGGATCCAATCCGCGTCATCCGCGGTTTAAGTGAGTAAGCGTTCCACGACTTCGTAGCTTTTCTTGAGCGCCGCTGATAGGTTTTCCGGCTGATTGCCGCCGCCTTCAGCCATGTCGGCTTTGCCGCCACCGCGCCCACCGATGATGGGTGCGAGCTCTTTGATCACTTGTCCCGCCGGCACCTTGCCGGTCAAGTCTGACGACGTGCGAACGATGAGCGAAACTTTCCCGTCGCTGCTTCGTCCAAGCACAACCACACCAGACTTGATTCGTGCGAGCAGCGTGTCGGAAAGTTGTCGCATTGCCGCAGCGTCGAGACCGCTTGCTTCACGAGCCAGCACCTTGATGCCTGCCACTTCGCGCGACTCGTCACCGTTAGACGAACCACTTGCTGCGCCACTCGCGATCTTCAACCGCAAGTCGTCCGCTTCACGTCGCGCCTTTTTCAACTCCTCCTGCAAGCGTGTAATGGTTCCCGATAAATCATTGCGCGAAGTTCTCAGCCCGCTGCTGAGTCTGTCGACCAGAACTTCCGCCTCGCGGAAACGCTCATACGCATCCATTCCTGTGATCGCGCGAATGCGTCGTACTCCGGAAGCAATCGACTCGTCGCTCGTGATTTTGAACAGGCCGATATCCCCGGTAGCGCGCACGTGAGTCCCGCCACAGAGCTCTTTCGAGAAGATGCCTTCAAGACCTTTGATGGAAAGCACACGCACTTTTTCGCCGTACTTCTCACCAAAGAGCGCCATCGCGCCGGAGCGCATAGCTTCTTCAATCTCCATCTCATCAGTCTGCACCGGCTCGTTGCGCAGGATGTGATAGTTGACCAGACGCTCAATCTCTTCTTTCTCGGCGGTGGTGAGCGGCTGGTAGTGCGTAAAGTCGAAACGCAGGTATGAAGGCGCGACAACCGAACCCGCCTGCTTCACGTGTGTTCCCAAAACTTCACGTAGTGCGGCATGCATCAAGTGAGTCGCCGTGTGATTCCGCCGCGTCGCATCTCGCTTCTGGACGTCAACTTGTGCCGAGACCGTATCGCCAACCTTCAAGCCCCCCTTCTCGACTTTGATCTTCTGCACCACCAAACCTTGTGCAGGAGAATAAGTGTCGAGAACAGTCGCGAGCTCGTTCGTTGCGCCTACCATCACGCCAACGTCTCCTACCTGTCCGCCGCTCTCGGAGTAGAACGGCGTTCGGTCGAGCACGATCTCGCCTTCTTCACCTTCATTCAATGATTCAACTTCATCGCCTTTGATAATCGCGACGACCTGTGCATCATCAACGCGGGTCGTTTCATAACCTTTGAATATCGATCTCGCAACACGAGCTGCCACATTCGCGTAGACCGGATTGGCTTTGGTCTTTCCCTCACCTTTCTCGGTGGCCGCGGTCTGCTGAAGCTCCTGCAGCGCCGTGTCGAACGAATGGTTGAACTCATCTTCGTCGATTGCGAAGCCACGTTCCTCGAGGCCAACGCGAATCAGATCGCGCGGTGTTCCGAACGTGTCGTAGAGTCGTGCCAGTGTTTTGTACTCCGGCATCGCTCCCTTCGAAGCCGTGAACACCTCGTCAAGCTTGTTCAATCCCACGGTCAACGTCGACCGGAAACGCTCTTCCTCGAGCCGGACCATCTTCTCGATGAACTCCCGATGCATCTCCAGTTCCGGATACGCATCTTTCATGAAGTCGACGACGAAATTCGTCACGTCCTTGAAGAATGCACCCTCGAACCCCAGCGTGTGATGTCCCTGATAGATCGCCCGTCGCATGATCTTTCGCAGGACGTAATTGCGCCCTTCGTTGCCAGGTAAAACTCCATCGGCAATGGCAAACGCGGTGGCGCGCGCGTGATCTGCAATCACCCGCATCGCGAATCCTTCCTGCGTTTCCGGTTCGTAGTTGCGATCAGCAAGCTTCGCCGTAAAGTTGATGATCGGCTTGATCAGGTCCGTGTCGTAGTTTGACTTCACACCCTGCAACACGACCGCGAGACGTTCGAGCCCCGCACCCGTATCGACCGACGGCGCCGGCAACGGATCGAGCTTGTACTTGCCCGGCTCAAGTTCACTACGATCGAACTGCATGAAGACCAGGTTCCAGATCTCCATGATCGTATCGCCTGGACCATTGACGTTTGCAGCAGAATTCTCCGGATCGTCCGGGCTGTCGCCCATGTAGTAATGAACCTCGCTACATGGACCACACGGACCAGTCTCACCCATCTGCCAGAAATTATCTTTGCGACCAAAACGCAGAATGCGTTCACGTGGCGCACCCACCTGGTGCCAGAACCTCTCGGCATCTTCGTCGGCGGGAACTTCCTCGTCGCCTTCGTAAACCGTAAACCACAATCTCTTCGGATCCAGTTTCAGAACATCGACCAACAGTTCCCAGCAAAACTTGATCGCGCCTTCTTTGAAGTAATCGCCAAACGAAAAATTCCCAAGCATCTCGAAAAACGTGTGATGCCGGGCGGTCTTTCCCACTTCGTCAAGATCGTTGTGCTTGCCACCCGCGCGGATACACTTCTGCGACGACGTAGCGCGCACGTAATCGCGCTTCTCCTGACCGAGAAACGTGTCCTTAAATTGATTCATACCGGCGTTGGTAAACAACAACGTCGGATCGTTGGCGGGCAGGAGCGGCGACGAACGCACACGAGCGTGTCCGTGCTCCTCAAAATACCTCAAAAAAGCTTCGCGAATTTCGTTACCAGTCATATCAGTTTGAGTTTACCTCATCAGTGTCATCCGTGGTTAATGAGCGTACTTTGTCACTAACCAGCTCGAAGTCGAAACCCTGTCGCAACAAATGATCGAACAGACTCTTAACCTCGTTACGATTCTTCGGCTTGCCACGGATGCGTAGGCGCTTCGCAAGTGCCTTGTCGATCAACTCCTCTTCGGACGTCTCGGCATACACCATTTCCAGCGCTTCATTCGCAACCCCCGAGTCAACCTTTTTGAACTTCAGGTCGCGTTCCAGCCGCCTCCGACCAATCGGTCTTTGCTTCACTTTGTACGACGCGTAGCTGAAGGCAAATCGTTCGTCGTTGAGATAGCCATACTCACTCAGCCGCGAGATAACCGTCTCCACCGTTGCTTCATCGGTGTTTTTCGCGCGCAACAACCACTCGCGCAGTTCGGCGACCGATCGAGGCTTCGCCGCGAGAAGCTTTATGGCGCGCTCAAATGTTTTACGTCGCAAATCAGTCACGATTCTGAAACACAGATTAACGCGAACAGGTCGCTGATCTAAAATGCCGGACATGGATGGCGTGTTGATAATTGATAAGCCTGCGGGGCTGACTTCACACGACGTGGTCGCACGCGCTCGACGCATTCTGCGCGAGCGTCGTGTTGGACACACGGGCACTCTCGATCCGTTTGCCACCGGCGTTCTCGTCGTTCTCCTCGGAAGAGCCACACGGCTCGCGCAGTTCCTGAGTGGGGTTGATAAAGAATACGAAGCAATTATTCGTCTCGGATACTCAACCGACACGGGCGACCTTACAGGCACTCCGATTCCTGGACCAACAGCAAAGCCGGATGCCTGGAATGAGACTGAGATCGAAGAAGCACTCCAGAGTCTTCGCGGCAACATAGACCAGGTACCGCCGATGTATTCAGCCAAGAAAGTTGAGGGTAAGAAGCTCTACGAATTGGCACGTCGCGGCGAAAGCGTTGAGCGTAAACCGATACGAGTCTGCATATATGAGTTCGCCGCCATCAGGCCTGGAGGTCAACTCATCAAGGACAACCTCGACGGCACCTTCGATTTCCACACACGTGTTTCGTGTTCCTCCGGCACGTATGTGCGAACACTTGCGGAAGATTTCGGCAAACGTCTGTACGTTGGCGCTCATTTGGCTGAGCTCAGACGTACGCGCGTCGGCGACTTTTCAATCGATCAGGCCATCACCCTCGACGAGTTGAAGATCCATTTTGGCGAAGAGTCGATCGGAGCAGTCCTCGTGCCGCCGGGAGCAGCGCTCTCGCAACTGCCTTTCGTGCATCTAACCCCCGAAGACGTAAGTCGGGCCCATCACGGAAGAGAGGTGAAGGTGGCCGAGTCTAGTTGGAGTGACGGAGAGAACGTAAGGATGTGCGACGGCGATAACGAGTTGGTCGCCGTTGGTCGTTACGACGCCAACACAAACAGCCTGCATCCACGTGTCGTGCTTGCCGAATAAAAACGCGTGGCTGCAAAAATAGCATTGACTCAGGTCTAGGATTCCCGTGCTATACTTGCGCGCAAGGAAGCGCGCGTGCAGGTCGCTTCCAGTTCCCACCGGACTTCTTGTTGAACTCGTCGATCATTGAGAAGGGATGCCTCGAGGACGTAACTCACGCTTACGCGCGCGTGAGGCGTATCACGAAGCACAATAACAACAAGCCGCAGTTCCCCGACGACGTAGCGGTGTATAAATAGCGTGGCCTCTCCCCACACGCTGTCCAATGCGCGAAAGCCGAAGAGGTTTCAAAGGCTATGCAAGAGCAGGATGGCAGAAAACAATTCAATATCAGCGAACGTTTGGAAGATCTGCGCCGTGAACACGAGGCGCTGCGTTGGGAAGGAACATTCAGGGACTACTTCGAGTTAGTTGCTCAGAACCCGCGCATTGCTCAGCTTTCACACGCTCGCATCAACGACATGGTTCATGCCGCAGGAGTCGAGCGGCTGAACGAAGGCACTCAGCACGAAATTCTCTCCTACAATTTCTTTGCCCACGAACTGTTCGGCATTGAAGAGCCCATCGCCAGGATTGTCGAGTACTTCAAATCGGCCGCACAGCGTCTCGAAGTGCGCAAGCGCATTCTTTTGCTGATGGGGCCGGTGGGTGGAGGTAAGTCGACAATCGTCAACATGCTCAAGCGCGGGCTGGAGGATTGGACCAGGAACGAGGCCGGCGCCGTTTACGCCATCAAAGACTGCCCGATGCACGAGGAGCCACTGCATCTCATACCGCATCAGTTGCGCTCCGAGGTCGAGAAGCACTACGGCATTTATATCGAAGGCGATCTTTGTCCCCAGTGTCGCTATGCGCTCGAACACACTTATGGTGGACGTCACGAGGACGTGAAAGTACATCGCGTGGGCTTCTCTGAAAAGGAACGCGTCGGTATCGGCACGTTTTCGCCGAGCGATCCGAAGTCGCAGGACATTACAGAGCTAACAGGTTCGATCGACCTCTCGACGATCGGCGAAGTCGGCGTTGAGTCAGACCCGCGTGCTTATCGTTTTGACGGCGAGCTAAATATTGCCAACCGCGGCCTGATGGAATTCGTCGAGATGCTGAAGGTTGATGAAAAGTTTCTCTACAGCCTTCTGACGCTCTCGCAGGAACAGAGCATCAAGACCGGGCGCTTTGCGATGATCTATGCGGACGAAGTCATCCTCTCGCACACAAACGAGAACGAATACATCGCGTTCGCCGGCAATCGCAAATCGGAAGCATTGCAGGACCGCATCATCCTCGTAAAAGTTCCTTACAACCTGCGCGTATCGCAGGAAGAGCGTATTTACGACAAGCTGCTGCATCAGTCTGAAGCGCTGCGCAACGTCCATCTCGCGCCACACACTCTGAAAGTCGCGGCTATGTTTGCCGTAATGACTCGTCTCGAGGAGCCGAAGCGTCAGAACGTCGACATCGTGAAGAAGATGAAGCTTTACGACGGTGAGGACGTCGAGGGTTACAAGTCGAAGGACGTGCGCGAGCTGAAGGAAGAGACCGTTCGCGAAGGCATGGACGGAATCTCGCCGCGCTACATCATCAATCGTCTCTCGAGCGCGCTCGTGCGTGATGGCGTCACTTGTATCAATCCGATCGATGCGTTGCGGGCCATCAAAGACGGGTTCGAACAACATACTGGAATCAGCAGCGAGCAGCGTGAGAGATACTTGAATCACATCTCGCAGGCGCGGAAGGAGTACGACGAGCTCGCGAAGATCGAAGTGCAACGAGCATTTGTCTACTCGTTTGAAGAGATGGCGCGCACGATGTGCAACAACTATCTCGACAACGTCGAAGCTTTCTGTAACAAGGAGCGCATCAAGGATCCGATCACTGAAGAAGAGATGGAGCCTGATGAACAGTTGATGCGCTCGATCGAGGAGCAGATCGGAATCTCGGAAAACGCAAAGAATACTTTCCGGCAGGAGATCCTAATCCGCATTTCCTCCTACGCTCGCAAGGGCAAGCCGTTCGAGTACAACTCACACGAGCGTCTGAAAGAAGCGATCGAGAAGAAAATCTTTGCTGATTTGAAAGACGTGGTGAAGATTACGACGTCGGCGAAGACGCCCGATCCGGATCAGTTGCGAAGGATCAATGAAGTTGTCGATCGGTTGGTCAAAGAGCATAGCTACTGTCCGGTTTGTGCGAATGAGTTGTTGACCTACGTCGGGACACTATTGTCACGATAATTTGGCCACAGATCTCACGGATTGATGACGGATTTTAATCCGGCTTTTGTCCGTGTAATCTGTGGCTTAAATATGAAGAAACGATACTGGATCGCAGGGGCTGCAACGCTCGCCATCGCCGGCAAGCTTTTGCTTCGACCACGTGATGCCGACTGGCAAAAGTGTCGCGACGTCGTTTTTCATTCGGAGCACTCGTGCTTTATTGATGTTGACGGCGTTCGCGTTCATTACCAGGAGGCCGGCGATCGTAACGCGCCCGCGATGGTGTTGATTCACGGATTTTCGTCGTCGACGCTGGTCTGGAGCAAGGTGTTCCTGGCGCTAGTGAACGCGGGATACCGTGTTATTGCGCCGGACATGTTGGGCCACGGCTACGCAGCCAAGCCACGAAAGGGCGAGTACACGATCGAGGGCCAGGCGAAGCTCGTAATAGGACTGCTCGACGCTCTCAAAATACCGCGAGCGATAATTGTCGGTAGTTCTTACGGCGGCGCAGTCGCGGCGACATGTGGACTCGATTATGCGGATCGAGTCGAGAAGTTGATCCTGGTTGGAGCAGTCAACAACAACCGGCCGCTTGCGTTCAAGCTGATGCGCTTGTTTGGTTCGCCCGTATTCGGTGATGTTGTTTCACCGCTTCTGATTGGTTCACGTCGCTTGCTGCGACGGCGCATGAAGCCAGTTTACGATCAGCACTCGTGGGTGTTGGACGAAAGAAGGGTTGACGCGCGGCATCTGCCCTTGCGTGCGGCGGGAACGCATCGCGCGATCATTCGCACGGTGCGTGGCTGGGATGCTGAACGCATCTCGAGAGACGCGCATCTAATCAGCAAGCCCACATTGCTCCTCTGGGGCGAAAACGATCGAGAGATTCCGCTTGCCGATGGTGAACGATTGCACGCGAAAATTCCCGGCTCGCGGTTGGTTGTATATTTCAATTGCGGTCACCTGCCGCACGAAGAATATCCGGAGGAGTTCACGAATGTGGTGATCGATTTCTGTAAAGCGAAATCGGCGTAATCTGTGGATGGTGTGTTATGTCAATCCAAAGAAATGATTGGTCGCTGCAGCGCAAGGGAATCATCGATCAGGAACGCCACAAGGATCGTGTAAAGGAAGCGATTCGCAAAAACCTCGGCTCGATCGTCTCCAACGAAGCCATCATCCTCTCCGACGGCAAACGTACCGTCAAAGTTCCAATCAGGGCACTCGACGAATACAAGTTTCGTTTCAACTACCAGAAGGGCAAACACGTGGGCCAGGGCGACGGAAAGACGCGCGTTGGCGACGTGATTGGACGCGAGTCGCGTCCGGGCACCGGCCACGGTTCCGGACAAGGCGGACAGGACGCCGGTGTCGATTACTACGAAGCCGACGTCAATATCGACGAACTTGCGGCTCTGATCTTCGAAGATCTGCAACTTCCTTATCTCCAGGAAAAAGCAAAGAAAGCAGTGCAGTCGCGTAAGACTCAGTTCAACGAGATACGGCGCACGGGTGTGATCGCAAATCTCGACAAGCGCCGCATGATTCTCGAAAACATTCGCCGCAATGCACGAGAAGGCAACGCGCGCTTTGGCGACATCAAGAAAGAAGACCTGCGCTTCAAGACCTGGGAAGAGGTGATGCGCTACGAGTCGAACGCGGTCGTGATTGCGATGATCGACGTTTCCGGCTCGATGGGAGAGTTTAAGAAGTACATCGCGCGCAGTTTTTATTTCTGGATGGTGCGCTTCCTGCGAACCAAGTACGACAACGTCGACATTGTTTTTATCTCGCATCACACGGAGGCGAAAGAGGTGAGTGAGGAACAGTTCTTCACGCAGGGAGAGTCGGGCGGCACGGTTGTTTCATCTGCGTATCAACTGGCGCTCGACGTCATCAAACAACGCTATCGCCCTTCGGATTGGAACATCTATCCGTTTCACTTTTCAGATGGCGATAATTACTACTCCGATAACGAAGAAGCCGTGCGACTCGCCGACGAATTGATCGCAACGTGCAATTTGTTTGGCTATGGCGAGATTGGCGAAGAAGGTTCGTCGAGTTACAGGCGATCGTCCGGCGCCTTGTTGTCGATCTTCAGCGATCGCCTGCAGAACAAGGATCGCTTTGTCGGCGTGCGGATCGACGACAAGGAAGACGTGTATCCGGCGCTGAAACAGTTCTTCGGCAAAAAAGAATTATCTGCGTAATCTGTGGATGTTGATGGAAGACAAGGAGATCAAAGAACTTGAGACGGCGGTTGAGCAGATTTGGGACGTTGCTCGACGATTTGGTCTCGATCCCTATCCCACCAACTTCGAGATTGTGCCTGCGACCGTCATGTACGAAGTCGGTTCGTATGCACTTCCCGGCCGCTATTCACACTGGACCTTCGGCAAGACCTACCATCGCATGAAAACGATGTACGACTTCGGCCTTTCGAAGATCTACGAAGTCGTTATCAACACCAATCCATCTTATGGCTTCCTGCTGGAAACGAATAGTCCGATTCAAAACAAGATGGTGATTGCTCACGTGCTCGGGCACGTCGACTTCTTCAAGAACAACACCTACTTCTCGAAAACGAATCGCCGCATGGTCGAAAGCGTTTCGACGCATTCGCAGAGAATCATGGACTACGAGTTCAAGCACGGCCGCAAAACGGTGGAGCGCTTTCTCGACGCGGTGCTGGCGATTGAAGAGCACATCGATCCCTATTTCTTCATCAAGCGCGAGGTTCCGGTTGCCGAGGAAAAGCGACGCCTCGAACAAGGACCAAAGGAGGGTCGATACGACGATCTCTGGCTGCTGGATAAAGCTGAGCGCGAGGCACGGCGTCCACCGGCCGAAGAGGAAAAGCCGCGCGAACAACTGCCTGAAAAAGATCTGTTGTACTACATCATGAAGAACTCACCTTCACTCGCGAGCTGGCAGCGCGACGTGATTGCGATGGTCCATGAAGAGATGGAGTACTTCGTGCCGCAGATGCAGACAAAGATCATGAACGAAGGCTGGGCCAGCATCTGGCACGCTCGAATCATGCGTGAGTTGGACCTCAGCGACAACGACCATATCGAGTTTGCCAATCTTCATTCGGGCGTGGTCTCGCCGCAAAAGGGACAGTTAAATCCCTACTACCTGGGTTACAAGATCTATGAAGATATCGAGCGCCGTTGGAATGAGCCGTCGAAGGAAGAACGTGAGAAGTTCGGCCGCGCCGGTAACGAAGGGCGCGAGAAGATCTTCGAGGTGCGTGAACTCGACAACGACGTTTCGTTCCTGCGCAATTATCTGACCGAGGAATTGTGTGAAGAGCTGGATCTTTTTGTGTTCGAGCTCGTCGAAGAAGAGGAGTGGACGATTACTGAGAAGCGCTGGGAGAAGGTGCGCGATCAGCTGGTTTCAAACATGACGAATTTCGGTTTTCCGTATTTGCAGGTCGAAGATGGCGACTACAACGGTAATCGCGAGCTCTTCATGAAACACCGCTACGAAGGCACGGAGCTCGACATGCGTTACGCCCGCAAAGCCCTCGAGCACGTGCACGCACTGTGGGGGCGGCCCGTTCACCTGGAAACCATCATCGATGACGAATCAACCGTGTTGCACTTCAATGGCGATGAGCACGGAGAAGATTAAGAATAGGTCCTATAAGTCCTATACGACCTATTTACATATTGAGCGCCTTACCGACCGAAGGATCTCTCCTTACTCTCCAGATCTTCGAATCCAGGTAGTAATGAATGAAGGCGTAGCCCCAGAGGAATGAAATCCCCAGTTGAATAGCGAACGTCGAGTTCTGTAACCCGTAGTAACCGAGAAACTGCCGCGGGCCCTGATAGATAATCCCAAATAGAATTCCGAACGCGATGTAGAAAAGCACCCGCCGACTGATCAGCTCTGCGGCGCCATACTTCTCCCCGGCATTCGCGTATTTCTGATTGTGAAACCAGATCAGCCGGTGATACTGAAAGTTGTGATAGATCGTCAGTATCGCAACTATCGCGATCGGCTTGTGCGGCATCGGAGTGAGCAAGACGATCCAGTGCATCGGAATCGCCGCCGCCAGCAGGAGATACTTCGGGACGTTCAATGGCTCGCCGGTGATTGTACGCTGCACCTGACGCCCAACCCAAACGACAAAAGTCAGGATCGTTCCCGCGAGTAACAGTTTCGAAAAACCATTCACACTCGGATGCAGCACCGCCGGCACGCGTGCCATCGCTTCCGGATCCCTTGCAATAAACTCCACAAACGGATAGTTGAAAGCGAAGAGCAGGAACAAGCGATCGAGAGCGTTGTCGATTCGTGCCAGGTCGCCGTTCTTCTTTTTGTAAAGCACCATGAAGCCGTAGTGTTGTTTTACGAGGTGATAGTAGGCCCAAAGCGCCGCCACGAAGAAAAACACGAATCCGGCCCCGGCAAGCACGAGCACTGGTCCAATCGCGAAGAACAATAGCGACCCCCATAACAAACGGGCGCGATTCTTTCTTTCAGTGCGGTCGAAATAAGTGCGCGAGAAGGTGCCAAAGACGTGTGGAGCGTCAATCAGTATCGCCCACGCCGCCACCATCGGAACGAGCGGAACGAGCCCGCTGACGTAGAGAATGAGCAAGGCATAGCTGGACACGACTGAACCGATAAACCAGATCGCGTCGTCGCGCCCGCTAATGATCCAACGCAACGAGATTGCGCTTGCTACGGGCTTGGTGACGATTTCAGCAGTGGCTGCCATAAAGTGCTTTCGTTTCGGACTCCGCGCATTTTATCATCGGCCAATGGACAAACAACTATTCCAGGCACATCCATGGCACGGCGTGACACCGGGGCCGAGAACGCCCGAACTCGTCAACGCCTACATCGAGATTGTCCCCACTGACGCAGTGAAGTATGAGCTCGATAAATGGTCAGGTCACCTGCGAGTCGATCGACCCCAGCGGTTTTCATCGATGTCGCCGACGCTCTACGGCTTCATTCCACAAACATACTGCGGGCGCGAAGTAGGTGAATTGTGCGGGTTGAGAACTGGTCGCAGCGGTATCGAAGGCGACCACGACCCGATGGACATCTGTGTATTGTCTGAAAAGAC
>DATNFX010000231.1:0-46841 GCA_035606195.1 Pyrinomonadaceae bacterium | reverse complement strand
GCGGAGATTGGACACATGTGTGTCGATCCTTTTGGGGGTGTTGCCTGCACGTGTGGGAGTCGCGGCTGTCTCGAAGTTTTTGCATCGGCAACGGCGATCGTCCGCATGACGCGTGAAGCGAGCCCGCGTTATCCGGATTCGGTGTTGCAGGGCCACGAGGATCAAACTGCGGAGATGGTTTTTGAAGCCGGCCAGCAGGGTGACGAGCTCGCGCTCGAGATTTTCCGGCGCATGGGCGTCTATCTTGGGATTGGATTGGGAAACCTGATTAATATTCTGAATCCTGAGATTATCGTGATTGGTGGTGGTGTAGTGAATGGTTGGGAGTTGTTCGAAAAGCACATGCAGCAGCAGGTTGAGGAGCGTGCGTTTCCGTTAGTGAGAGTGAAGATCGTTCGGGCGAAGTGTGGAGATGATGCGGGCTTGTTAGGCGCCGCTCGGCTCGCCTTTCGAGAGTAAGCTTTATACAGGATTTCAAGATTAACAAGATTCACAAGATTAAATCCTGTCAATCTTGTTAATCCTGCAAATCCTGTAAACAAAACAATGAATCGTCTTCTTGCACTCATATGGATTTTGGCCTCTGGAGTAACCGCCTTTGCGCAGGACATTACATCGCTGGAGAAAATCGGGCCGGTTACCAGTATCGTTAAATCCGACCAAAGCATCACCCTCAACTGCCGGGACAATTCGCAGGTAGTAATAACGATTTACGCACCGGATCTCATCCGCGTGCGAGCGTCATTTACGAAACCCGTTCCTTCCACAAATCACTCCTGGGCCATTGCCAGAGTAGCCTGGCCTAAACCGCGCTGGAATCTGAACGAAACACCCGATTTCATAACGCTCACGACCGATGAGATTGAAATCGTCGTCCGCCGTTCGCCTTTACTGATCGAATTTCGCGACGCACGCACGCATAGCGTTCTCAACAGCGACGAACGTCCCATGTCGTACGACGCACAGGGACGTCTTAACAACATCATGTTCGATCCAAAGGTGGGCATGTTCGTCGCGGCATCGAAGAAACTCGGCTTTGACGAACACTTCTACGGTCTCGGTGAGAAAGCTTCACACCTCGACAAACGTCGCAGTTCATTCGTCAACTGGAATTCCGATACACCCGGTTACACCGAACGCACAGATCCGATCTATCAAACAATCCCGTTCTACATCGGACTGCAACGCGGCATCGCCTACGGAATTTTCTTCGATAACAGCTATCGCAGCTATTTCGACTTTGGCAAGTCGTCACAACAGCGCGCATGGTTTGGCGCTGAAGGCGGCGAGATGAATTACTACTTCTTTTATGGTCCATCAATCAAAAAGATTCTCGGCCGTTACGCCGACCTGACGGGCCACATGCCTCTGCCGCCGCTTTGGGCACTCGGCAATCAGCAGAGTCGCTGGAGTTATTATCCGGATACGATGGTCGAAGAAGTCGTAAACGAGTATCGCCGTCGCGACTTGCCGCTCGACGTCGTGCATCTCGACATCGACTACATGCACGGTTACCGCGTCTTCACTTTCGACAAGGAAAGATTCCCGGATCCAAAAGCCTTGACTGAGAAGCTTGGTCGTCAGGGTGTCAAGGTGGTGACGATTGTCGATCCGGGAGTAAAGCAGCCCTCAGACAAGAATGAACGCTACCACGCGTATGATCAGGGATTAGAGAAAAACTTCTTTCAGCGCCGTCGTAATGGCGATCTTTTTGTGCCGAGAGTTTGGCCGGGCGAGAGTGCTTTTGTCGACTACACAATGCCGGAGGCACGGCAATGGTGGGGCGACTTGCATCAGACCTACACCGACAACGGCATTGCCGGCATCTGGAACGACATGAATGAGCCGTCTGACTTCGTCGATCAGACGGGTAAGAACCAGCTAGACGTCGTCAGCTTCGACAACGGCGAGAAGACGACTCACGCGAAGAATCGAAATATCTTTGCGTTATTGATGGCGCGTGCGACGTACGAAGGGCTCGAACGTCTGCGACCGGACCGCCGTCCATACGTCATAACACGCGCCGCTTACGCCGGCATTCAGCGATACTCGACGATGTGGACCGGCGACACGAACAGCACCTGGGAATCGCTGCAGTTGAACATTTCGATGTTCACGTCGCTTGGTTTGTCGGGTGAACCGTTTGTCGGGAGCGACGTAGGTGGCTTCATCGGACGTGGTAATGGTGAGCTATTGGTTCGTTCGTATCAGGTGAGCTTTCTGGCGCCGTTTTGTCGCAATCATAAAGTGATCGATGGATATGACCAGGAGCCGTGGCGCTTCGGAAAGTATTACGAAGACATCATTCGCAAGTATCTGAAGCTCCGTTACACACTCTTGCCGTTCTTGTACACGACTCTGGAAGAAGCGCATCGCACGGGTGTTCCGTTGTTTCGACCCTTAATGCTCAACTACCAGGATGACGATAGCACCTACAACCTCGATGACGAGTTCATGATCGGAGATGACTTGCTGGTCGCTCCGATTCTCAAGCCTGATGTAACACGCCGTCTGGTCTACCTGCCGGCGGGTGGTTGGTACGACTACTGGACCAACAAAAAATATACAGGTGGGACAATGATTAGTGTCGAAGCGCCTCTCGACACCGTACCGATGTTTGTTCGCGCTGGCGCGATCATACCAACTGGTCCACCGCTCAATTTCGTCGGGGAAAAGCCCGTCGATCCGATCACGTTCAATATCTATCCTGACGGCGCAGGCACAGCCTCAACGATCCTGTACGAAGACGACGGCATCTCTCCAGCATACAAGAGCGGTAATTTCCGCCGGACCAAAATAGAATTTCGGCGCGGCAAAACCGAAACCAAAACTGTCGAAGGAACCTACAATCCCAGTCCGCGAAAGTTCAACTTCGTCGTCAAAAAATAGGGCCACGGATAACACCGATCCACCCGTGGCCCAACTATCCCGCTACAGCGATTCAAGGTAAGTTATTAATTGTTGCTTTTGCGTCGGTGTTAACGCCTGATACCGCGCGCGCACCTGTGAAGCCTCGCCCGCATGTCGCAGAATTGCTTCGTTGAAAGTGAACGACTCGCCGTCGTGCATGAGGTTTGTGCGTGTGCGCACGCCCCAGAGTGGCGCCGTGCGCACTCGTGTGCGTGTAATTGGTCCACCGTTCTGCACAATCAGATCTCCGGTGCCGATGTCATGTAGTAGAAAGTCGCCGAAGGGATGAATCGTCTTGCGAGCCAATGCCGGCGGTATGCGGAAAGCTCCGCCGTTAATCGGCTGGCAGTTATTGCCCGTCGTGATTGAAGGAATGTGACAAACGCTGCAACTGTACTGGCCGTTCATCGATTCAAACAGCGCCGCTCCGGCTACAATGTCCGTCGAAAACTTTTTCTGAATATCACGATCCTGAGGCGGTGCCTGTGTCGCACGCATAAACTCCGCAAACACATCCACGTCTCGCTCGACGTCTTCACCACACAGGATTGATGGGTCGTCTTCGCACGGTGTGTTATCGGGCACGATGTCGAAGCCCGATCCGAATCCAACGAATCTTCCCAGCGAAGTATTCTCATCCCGGACGAGGAAATTGGTGATTCCGATCTCGTTCAGGTAAGCATCACCCGAGAACGAGAGCAAACTGGCGTGTTGGTTTTTCCAACCAAAGCGTCCGACGCGCAACCTGCCGCCGGCTTCGAGCACCGGCACGTTGATGACCAGTCCATGAACTTCCTGGTTCGTTATTCCTTTCTGCCGGGCTGCGATTGAGATCAGCGTGCCGTCCGCAATCGCTTCGACGAATCCGTCACCCAAGGTGTTGAGCGAAGTGCGAAAAGTTCGTGTTCCTTCATCGCCGGTGATTGGCGGACCTCCGCCGATAATGCCGGCGGTGAACAATGGCGGCACACGCTCCTGCACTTTCGCACTCTTATGAGTATCGCTGTAGTTGGGGGTCGGAATGCCGCGATTGTTGATTAAGGATCCACCGGGCGCGTCAAAGAAAGTGTTATTGACAGTGTGTCCGGCTCTTAATTCCGTGATCTGGCTGATAGCTCCCGTCACCGGATTCTGATGACACTCTCTGCACGACTGAGCGTTGTAAACCGGTCCGAGACCATCCGCAATCTCATCAACGTCCTCGAAGATCGCTTTGTCGTCGAGGAATGTTCCGGGTACCGGCTGGACACAGTCTTCAAGTGGCTTGCCTTGCGGGATCAGACCGTTTGTTTCGTCATCAAAACCATTTGCCGGCGCTTCACTGAACGGTGGCTGCGCGCAGGTGAGTTCTGCGACCGGCTGTGTATTCGACTTGGCAGCGTCAGGTTGTTCTGTAGTACTAAACGTGAATGTTGTCGTGTCGTCCTCGGGTACTCCTTCGAGATCCACCGAGCCCGATGTCCAGGTTGAGTCAGTGGTTTTCGCTACGTTCGCCTGGTCGGCTTGCTGAGCTTGTTGTATGGCGGCGACACTATGAACTGTACGATTGGTGGCAGGCAGGATGAGGAGAGTTGCCAGAATCACAGCTAACGCAATAAATCTTAGGGCACTCATTTGTTCTCCTTGGCAGTGGACAGAGTTCCACTGTGATAGAGAGGAAAGCTTTACTTTCCTTCGACCGAAGGTGGAGGGCATTGATCTTTGCTAACCAGTAAGGGCAAAGCCTGGAGAACAGATCTCGAGCAGTGCGTGCGTCTAACAGACTAGTCGGGAAGGGGTGGGTGTGCGTCTGCTGGCGGGCTTTCGCCTGCTTCTCGTTTTCGTCTCAACTGGACCAGACGAGAGTCGAAATTCGAGGCGACTCTAATCTTTTGACCTTGAGCGCGGAGGAAGAATATATCTGTTTTTGACTTTGTCAATTGGAATCATTGTCACAAAGATATCGCGCAGCGATGGCACGCTATCCGGAAATCTTCTCGCGTTCGAGAACGATGTCGAATACGCCTGATTCGAAACCTTTGCGCGTTTCGACGGCGATCGCGTTCTCGATTCGATACATCGGATCACTCTTCTTCGGATCGCCCTGGAAGTGAATCTCTGTCACGAGTGGTTGATAACCCGGAGCGATCGCGACGAGATGAAAGTGTGCGCAGCGCCAGAATTCCGGAGCGCCGGTGGGATTGGGCCGGTAGGGAATCGGGCGAATGCTTTCGAGTTCGTATTGACCAGTCTCCGAAGAGATCAATCTGCCGCGATTACGAAAGTCGGTGGTGCCGTTTGAGTACTTCTCCTGCATATCGACATGCCAGAAGTCGAGCACTGCTCCGGGTAGCGGACGCTTCGTGTCGAAGGCCCACACACGACCGGAGAGTATGAACGTCGTGCCGGGTTCGCCGGGTACGCTAAGCTTACCTCGAAACGGCGCGCCAGTTCGATAGAAGGGTCCGTAAGGCTGTGGCGTGACTTTCTTCAGGTCCGTCTTAGGCGCGACATCGGGTGGCGCCGATCCCAGTTGGATCATGACACGGTCAGTAGCATCACGGCTCACCTGTTGAGTAGGTTGCGCATCTGAACGAAGCACCAGACCAGAGACGCCGGCTGCCGCCAGTCCCAGTGCGGTGTGCTTGAGAAAACTGCGTCGCGTTGAATCAGTCATATTTCCTCGCTTGCGATTCGAGCTTTTACTTCAACTTTAAAACACCGGCAATGCGCTTCTTGTGGACGAGATGTGATGAATCGGCCTGAGATAGTGACAAACCGGTTCGATGAGAACTCAGGATTTTGGCGAGCGCCTGGCACTCGTAATCAGAATCTCGCGCCTGCCAAACATTCGCGCGTCAATCGAAAACGCGCCGGGGCCGAGTAATGCGATCACGATCGACAAGACTACGAGGTCGAGGTTGAAGTCGAATACTAAAGAGGCAAGACCAAGTAGGACGGCGACGACTGGCGTCACAAATCCCAGCAAGAGACAACCGGCGGCGACAAGGACCAGCGCCGCGAAAGCCCACGCATACGCCGAGAGCTCCGACGACTTAACCTGCGTTACGATTTGAGCAATTAACGTAACGCCAACCAGCATCCGCAGCAGCAACAAACCGACTCCGGGCCACCCGGCTGGAAACGCAGAAAATAACTTTTGCAGAGGCCATCTCCTTTGGTGAAGAAGGCCTAACTCTAGCCCATCTGAACGCGCGTCGAATCCAGCGATAAAGGTAACTTTCAATACCACCTTAGTGTTATTGGCCACAAAAAGGGCCACAAAAGGCACATAAGCACAAAAGGCACATAAAAGAAGAGAGAATCACGCACACCCACTCAAATAGCTTTTGTGCCTTTTGTGCTCTATGTGCCTTTTGTGGCCCTTTTTGTGGCTAGAGCTGAATTATGCCGCGGCGCAGGCCGATGGAGACGGCTTGGGTGCGATCGGAGGCGCCCAGTTTTTCCATGATGTGCTTGATGTGAACCTTGACGGTTTCTTCCGAGATGAAGAGGCGCTCGGCGATTTCGCGGTTACGATTTCCACCGGCTACTTCCTTCAGCACCTCGATCTCGCGGTCCGTGAGAACCTCGTCGCTCATGTGTTCGAAAAGTTGCGAAGCAATCTCGGGTGGAATCCGTTTCTTGCCCGCGTGAACCTGGCGGATCACGTCGAGCAGCTCGGTTGGCGGCATGTTTTTCAACAAGTAGCCGCGTGCTCCTGCCTGTAGTGCACGTTGGATCTCGACGTCGCCTTCGAACGTGGTGAGCATGATGATGCGTGCTTCCGGAAACTGGCTGCGAATTGCGATCAGCACGTCGATGCCGCTCATGTCCGGCAGTCGCAAATCGAGCAAGGTGACATCGGGCACGTGTTCCTTGAAGAGCTGGATAGCTTCGCCGCCGGTTGCTCCCTGGGCGATGAGAACCATGTCCGGCTGACTGTTCACGAGCGCGGCGATGCCTTCGCGCAGTAATGGATGATCGTCGACACTAAAAACTCGAATGGGAGATTTACTACTCATGATGCTTTCTTTTCTTTTTGGGTAGATACAAAGGCGACCTGACTCGGGATCAATAATTCGACTTCCGTTCCGGCATTGGCTCGACTCCAGACTTTCAGACGCCCTCCTATGCTCTCCGCGCGTTCACGCATGCCTGCAAGTCCCCAGTGTCCGTCGCGTCCGGATTGCAGCACTTCGGGCAGGATTCCGATTCCGTCGTCACGAACGAGTATGCGCAGTTGTTTAGTAGAGTACTCGAGTTCGATCTCGATCTTGTTGGCTTGGGAATGACGATAAGCATTCGCGAGGGCTTCTCGGCCAATGCGATAAACCTCGTCGCGAATGATCGGGTGTAACTGTTTTGGTGTTCCTTCGACGATTACACGGCAGTCTTTTACTTTTTCATTGGCAAACTCCAGTCCTGCTCTTGAAAACGCAGTCTCCAGATCGTCTGCATTGCCGCTTGTCGAGCGAAGACCTCTGACGGCGTCGCGTCCCTCTTCGATGACTTGTCCCATCAGTTGCATCACTCGACCGACCATAGGCTTCGCGGCTGAGTCGTCCGCTATATGATCATTGGCGACGTGTAACTGCATCGAAGCGCTCACAAATCCCTGCAACAAGGTGTCGTGTAGATCTTGAGCGATGCGCGTTCGTTCCGCGAGACGTTCTTCGAAACGCAGGGTTAGTTGTGTCCGTAGTTCGCGGACGCGCCAGCGATACAGCGCCAGTAATGCAATTACTCCCAGCAACGCCAATGCAAGGCGGAACCACCATGTGTGATACCACGGTGGCCTGCCGTCAACGATCACCACAGCCACAACACCCCTTTCACCTGCACTTGGGAGCGTCAGCGTGAGAGGCGGCGGCACGTAGTTCGATTGGACCAGTAGCGCGGCGTATTCTGTTCCGAGATGAGTTGAATTACTCCACGTTCCATCCGCGTTGATCGCAGTGAGAGGTGTTTCAACGAAAGGTTGCACGTACCATGCACCGCTGCGCGCGTAGAGCACCACCTGTTGCCCGCTGCTGGCGCCGGTTACGCGCCCGCTCATTATCTCCAGTTCCTGGCCGCCACCTTTATCGGCGGGCGGCGTAGTCGTAATTCTGATTGAAGGTTGCGAAGAAGTGGCGCACCCACTCGCCAAAAGTACAGACAACCACACTACACCGCAGAGGAGCCAGATTGGCCGGGGGGACGGACCAGTATGATCGAATTTCATTTGGAAAATGATTATTAACCGGATCGCAGCTCTTTTCAAACTGGCGCATTCATCGGCAGCAACGCAGGGGAGTGCGCCGGATCACGCGGATATTGCTATCATGTGGCCGCGAACGATATTGGCAAGGGGGCCGGCATGGCCGATCCGATTCATATCCTATTACAAACAACGATTCCTAATGTCGAAGACGACTGGAACGTCGATCGGTTTTCTTTGTTGCGAGAGCATCTCGCGTCGATCAGGAACGACGACGGAACTCCTGTCTACAGAGTCACCGCGCGCAATCGTGAGGTTAACGCGGAAGGTAGCGACGTTATCTTATCTGCTCTCGACACAACTGACTTTGATGAGCTTTGGCTTTTCGCAGTTGATCCGGGCGAGGGATTGACGGTTGCGGATTGTGAGGGAATCACGCGCTTTCATCAGCGCGGCGGCGGAATCATGACGACGCGCGATCACGCCGACCTCGGCTCGTCGCTGTGCACGCTGGGTGGAGTTGGTCGGGCGCACTTCTTTCATTCGCAACATCTGGAGCCTGATGTGTCGCGTCATGTGCGCGATGATCAGTTAACCACGTCGATTACGTGGCCCAACTATCACTCGGGTGCGAATGGCGATTATCAAAAGGTGACGGTTGTCGAACCTGTACACGAACTACTTCGGCGTGACGCAGGTGTGATCGAATGCTTTCCGGCGCATCCGCATGAAGGCAGCGTCGGCGTACCTGAAGATGAGGATCGCGCGCGTGTAATCGCCACGGGTAAGAGTCAGGTCACCGGCCGCGATTTCAATCTGGCGGTGGCGTTTGAATGTCGAGACGATCGTCATGGCAACCGGCTCGGGCGAGCTGTGGCCGAGTCGAGTTTTCATCACTTCGTTGATTATAACTGGGATACTTCGAAAGGCTGTCCAAGTTTTCTGGAAGAGCCGCCGGGCGACGAGATCAAGCGCCACCCGGAGCGACTCGCTGACATAAAAGCCTACGTCACCAACCTCGCCCGCTGGCTCTCGCCACAAAGAGGTTAGCCACAAAAAGCACAAAGAGGAGCACCATGTTATTAAATCTGGTTTTGTTACTCGTGTTCGCGATTCCTTCCGTTCAATCCAAACCTGCGTCGGAGGTTGTTAATGCTTCTGACGGTATCCCGATTCACTATTCAGTCGCGGGTAAGGGCGAGCCGGCGCTCGTCTTTATTCATTGTTGGGGTTGCAATCGCAACTTTTGGGACAATCAGGTTGCTGAATTCTCAAAGACGAATCGCGTGGTGACGATCGACATGCCGGGTCATGGCGAGTCGGGTTCCGGGCGGAAGAACTGGAGCATCGAGAGTTATGGTGACGACGTGAAGACAGTCGTCACGAACCTTGGACTTAAACGAGTTGTGCTTGTCGGCAGCTCGATGGGTGGGCCGATCGCGCTCGAGGCGGCGAAACGCATGCCCGATAACGTTGTGGCGATCGTTCCCGTAGATAGTCTGCAGAACGTCGAACAAACCCTCACCTCCGAACAACTCGATGGCGTGATCAAGCAGATGACGGCTGACTACAAGAACGCCACCACCGGGCTGCTGAACCAGTTTTTCTTTTCTGCCAACACGCCCGAAGCCGTGAAGACTCGCGTTATCAATGAGGCGATCTCACGTCAACCAGAGACGGCGGTTGCGATACTCAAAGGAATCTTCGCGTACACGCCTGGTCCGACCTTGAAAGAAATCAAGGTTCCGATTAAGGCGATTAATGCAGACCTGAATCCGACGAATCTCGAAATCAATCGAAAGTACGCGCCGCAGTTTGATGCAGTGATCATCAAGGGCACGGGCCACTATCCGATGCTCGAAGATCCCGCGCGCTTCAACCAGATGCTTGCGGAGATCTTGAAGGCCGTACCGCGCAAATAAAGGGCGCCACGGAACGTACTGTAGGGGCGGCCCTCCGTGGCCGCCCTTGGTTTAAATCGTGTTCGCCAAACCCGAAACCGTGATTTCTTGAATCCGTGTACAAACCAAGGGCGGCCACGGAGGGCCGCCCCTACAGTACGTTCGGTGGTGCCCTCTGAGCTAAGCGGCGACGGATATATTTTTGCTCGACGTGATTGGTAGTTAGCGAAAGTGCGACTTCGTAAGCTGCGACCGCTTCGTCGTGGCGGTGCAGACGTCGCAGCAGATCCGCGCGAGAGGCGTGAAAGAGATAATAATTCCTTAGCGCACCGCCGGCGCCGATAGCGTCAATCAACGCTAGACCTTTCTCACATCCATCAGCCATCGCAACGGCCGCGGCGTGATTCAGCGCCACGATCGGCGACGACGTGATCCTCATCAACTCTTCATACAACGCTACGATCTGTCTCCAATCCGTCTGATCCGCGGCTCTTGCTTCCGCGTGCACAGCAGCAATCGCGGCCTGGAGTTGGTAGCTGCCAACACGTCGCAAACGCAAAGCCTTTTGGACCAGATTCACGCCTTCTTCAATCTCGGCCGCATTCCAAAGCGAACGATCCTGCTCCTCGAGAGTCACGAGTTCACCCTGCTCGTTCACGCGAGCCTCGCGCCGTGAATGCTGCAAAAGCATCAACGCGAGCAGTCCGAGATTCTCAGGCTCGTCCGAAAGCAACTCGCAAAGCACACGTCCCAAACGAATCGCTTCCGCGCACAGATCATTTCTGATCAAGCTCTGACCGGCACTGGCCGTGTAGCCTTCGTTGAAGATCAGGTAGATAACCGCCCGGACCGCCAGCAAACGATCTGCGATACGGTCGAGTGAGGGAATTTCATAAGGAATGCCTGCGAGACGAATCTTCTGCTTGGCGCGCACGAGACGTTGAGCAAGAGTTGCTTCGGGAACGAGAAAAGCGTGCGCGATCTCTGTTGTCGTCAGTCCGCCCAGGGTCCGCAGCGTGAGAGCGACCTGTGCTTCGCGTGTTAGAGACGGGTGGCAACAGGTGAAGATCAGCCGCAAACGATCGTCGCTGTATTCCACAACGTCCTCAAACATCTCAGGCTCAACGTATGGGTGCAGTCGACTCGACTCGTAGGTGAGTTCCGCTTGTTTGTCAGTACGGGTTCGGTCGCGGCGCAGCGCGTCGAGGAGTTTCCGGTGCGCGACCGTGGTCAGCCAGGCGCCGGGATTGTCAGGAGATCCGTCAAGCTCCCATTTCGAAACGGCGGCGACGAATGCTTCCTGTAAGGCTTCCTCCGCCAGATCGAAAGATCCCGAGACACGGATCAGGGTCGCAATGATCCGTCCGTACTCTTCGCGGAAAACTTGTTCGATATAAGCCACGGATTTACACGGATTGTAAATCCGTGGCCAAAATTGTTCTAGGCAGTCGCTTCAGCCGCAGTTTCGACGAGGGGTCGCACCTCGACCGTACCCGTTCGCGCGGAAGGAATTCGCGCGGCGATGGCGGTGGCTTCGTCGAGGTTAGCGGCTTCGATCAGAAAATAGCCGCCCAGTTGTTCGTGTGTCTCGGCAAAAGGACCATCCGTTACCAGTTCTTTACCATCGCGCACGCGTACGCTGGTCGCAGTTGAAATGGGTTGTAATTGAGAGCCGGTGATGAACTGGCCGCGCTCAGTCAGCTCTGCTCGCAGCTTTCTGAACTCGAGATAAACTTGCTGGCGCTCGGCCTCGGTGATCGCATCCCAGCTTGGCTCGTCGTGGTAAATCAGCAACATGTATTTCATTTCATAACTCCTGTTTGTCTGTTGGAATCTTGCCTTTCAACCTTACGACGCGCGGGGAATCGCGAAATCGACACCAGCTCGGAAAAATTTCTATCCTACTGTTTGGCCATACCCGAGCCATTTGCGTAGAAAACTCATCTGGCCGGTGTGATAGCAGTCGTGAAAAGCAAAAAACGCCACTGATCCACCGACTTGCTTATCGAATGAAGGAAACCCTTCGGGTGGCGCACTTCCGAGCATCTCCGCAGACGATCCGTTGAGCGTCGCTTTGAGCTGCTCTGAAACCTGGTTCCATGCCTCGCGCATCTCTTCAACTGACGGATACTGCGCAGCGTCACCTCGTTGCGCTCCGCGAGCGAACAGCGGCGCCCAGGAAGTATTCCAATCAGCGCCGAGCATCGTGAGCACCTTGCCTCTGTGAACGACGATGTGACCGAGCAGCCACATGAGATGATTTGAATCGTCGCCCGGCGTCCGAAACCAATCTTCAGTTTTCACGTCCGCGATCGCCATATTGATGATGTCAGTATTGACCTTATACATGCCCTTGATATTGGAAAAACTCGTCTCCATTTTTGCCTCCTCATCCTGAGCAATCCTCATCTTTCACTCCTCCAAGTCTTTGGGCCGAACGATCCAATCCAGCGTCGCACGCTTCTCAATCGCCGTCGGCCACTTCGTCGTCTTGAGCAATAACTTCGCGATCGCCCCTGTCGGCATCACTTCGGTATTACCCGTAAACAGTAACAACAACTCTTCGAGCCCCGGATTGTGCCCGACCAGCATCGCCACTTTCCGATCGTTCTCAATCTGCGATACAACTTCCACGAGCCGTTGCGCACTCGCTTCATAAATGCGTTGGTCGTAACGCACTTCACTGGTCCAGCGGGATGCTTTGAGGACCAGGCTGAGAGTCTCGCGAGCGCGCTCAGCAGGAGAACACAGTATCAACTCCGGCACGATTGCGCTGGTCTTGAAATAACGTCCTATCGTCTCAGCCGCTCGTTTGCCACGGCGATTCAACGGACGCTCGAAATCGGGTAAAGTCTCGTCTTTCCAACTCGATTTTGCGTGACGCAAAAGGAAAAGTGTTTTCATCCACGTTTAGTTTAGATATGGTTTACTTTGCTGTAACACAGTTTACCTAAAGTGCCTGCAATTGAAACTCGCAGCGATAGACATCGGCTCGAATTCCATCAAACTCGCCGTCGTTGACGCGACCGGCAGCAATTCGTTTGCAGTCGTCACGCGCGAGAAGGAAGCCATCAGACTCGGACGTGAGACGCTCCAAAAGCGCCATCTCTCACGCGACGCCATCGAGCGCGCCGTGGGCTGCATTCAGCGATTCAAGACCATTGCCGAAACTCATCAGGCCGAGAACATAGTCACCGTTGCGACTGCATCTGTACGCGAAGCAAACAATGCCGCACAGTTTATCAAGGCTGTCGAACAGAACACGGGTCTGCGCGTCGAGGTTCTGTCGGGCGTCGAGGAAGCGCGTCTCATTGGTCTCGCTGCGTCTCACGGTTGCGCACTCCGAGATGCAACCAATCTCAATATCGACATCGGCGGCGGTTCAACCGAGATTTCGGTTTTCTGCAACGGCACTTCAGTCTCGCTGCTGTCGTTAAAGCTCGGAGCCGTCAGACTAACAGAACGTTATCTAAAATCCGACCCGCCAAAGGCCAAAGACATTGCGGCGCTCAAAGCCGAAGTACATGCAGCTTTCGAACGTCCGCGGCGCGAGCTTCGCAATGCCCGCTGGCAACAGGCATCGGGCACTTCAGGAACGATACTTTCGATCGGCGCCGTGCTCCGCGACGCTTATACAAATGATAGTGATCGCAAGAACCAGGCGGTTCAACCCACAGAGACTGACATTCCACTCAGCAAACTGGCGGAGTTGAACGCGCAGCTCGCGGGCATGGATATGGCCCAGCGGCGCACGCTGCCTGGGATTACGTCGCAAAGGTCTGAGATCATAATTGCGGGGAGCCTCATTCTGGAAGGAGCGATGCGGGCACTCGGGATCAATGTCATACGAACGTGCGACTGGTCACTACGCGAGGGCGTGATTATCGACAGCTTGCGCGAAGTCGAAGATGAATCACGTCCGGCGCCGAATTTTGCCGATCAAAAACTCGGAGCCGTGCACGCCGTCGGGCGGCGATTTGGTTATGAAGAGAGTCACGCGCGACAGGTCGCTAAGCTCGCTGAGAAGATCTTTGACTGTCTCGCGCCAACCGAGAATCTTTCGAGGCATCAGCGCACACTCATGATGGCGGGCGCGTTGTTGCACGACATTGGCTATCACATCGCACACGAGTCGCACCAGAAGCACGCCCTTTATCTAATCAAGAATTCCGAGTTGACGGGCTTTTCCGAAGCTGAGCGCGCTGTTATCGCAAACATCGCGCGTTATCATCGTGGGCCATTGCCGAAGAAACGCCACACGGATTTCGCCGCTCTCAACTTTCCCGACAGGGAGATTGTCTGCAAGCTGGCTGCGATTGTGAAACTGGCGGATGCGTTGGACCGAAGTCACGATAGTCGTGTTTACGATCTACAGTTCAACTTGCAACCGGGTCGCCTGCGTGTGGAGTTGCTTAGTGATCAGGATGTCGAGAATGAGTTGTTGGAAGTGCAACGAAAGCGAGATCTTTTTGAAGAGTCGTTCAAACGAAATCTGAGTTTCGTCCACAGATTACGCAGATGACACAGAAATAATCTGTGTAATCTGTGGATGGTCTGATCGATGGCAAAAGCGAAACGAATCAAGGGAATCAAGTGCAATTCCGAAGCTCCTGCCGGGATGAAGCTCGTGCTCACGACGAGATTCGGAGAGTTACATCACTTCCGCGCTGCGGCGCTTGATTGGAGCGATCCGGAAGGAGTGCACTCGATGCGCGTTGCTTCGCGGCGTCTGCGAAGTGCGTTGCGAGATTTCACGCCTTACCTGCACAAGCGAAAGCTCTCTTCTGTTCTCAAATCCTTGCGCGACGTCGCGGACGCGCTCGGTGAAGTGCGCGATCAGGACGTCGCGATTATGGCGCTGGAGAAGCTGCAAACACACACACCGCATGAGGTGTCCGCAGCACTCAAACATTTCACTGATGCACGGAAGACTATTCGCGATCAGGCGCGCGAAGAACTCGTGGCAATTTTGGCGGACGAGCAGCTCAAAGAACTGGAGCTGAGTTTTACTACGGCTGTCGAGGAGGCAACGGTTGGCGGAACTACCAGAACGCAGCCGCCACTTCTGATCAGTTTCCGTAAGATGTCACGCGCGGTGATTCTCGATCGTCTGAAGGAGTTGGAAAAGCTGAGCAACGGATTGTTCCGGCCATTCGAGGTCGAGACTCTTCACGATATGCGTATTGCCGCGAAGCGTTTACGTTACGCCATCGAGTTGTTTCAGCAGTGCTGGGGGCGATCTATTGCAACCTACGCCAAACGCGCGGCGCAGTTGCAGACGGCGCTCGGCGACCTTCACGATTGCGACGTCTGGATCGAGAGTTTCGGCAACGAGATTAATAAGGCGAGAAAAGAGAAACAGGACGAGTATCTCAATGGCTTTGTGTGGTTGTTGAGTCATTTTGTTAAGCTTCGCACGAAGCATTTGCGGAAGGCCTTAAACCTGTGGCGCGACTGGGAGGCCAAAGATATGGGGGGAAAACTTCGAACCGTTCTGGACTCGGAACCAACACCCCCACGCCCGCGCCGCAAGAACAAAGAAGAAGAAGGGACAAAAGTATATGCCATCAAGGAAAGCGGAAGCTGAGTGGTTAGGTAATCTGGCAGAGGGAAGTGGTCGGTTGAAGGTGGGAAGTGGTGCATTCGACGGGCCATACTCATTCAAGTCGCGATTTGAAGAGGGTGAGGCGGCTACCAATCCCGAAGAGTTGATTGGTGCGGCGCATGCGGGTTGTTTCACAATGGCGCTCACGGCGGCCTTGTCGCGTGCAGGGATCACGGCTACGCGTATTCATACCAACGCGACCGTCAAACTCGAGAAGGTTGGCGAGGCCTTCTCGATCACCGGCATTGCACTCGAGACCGAGGCGGAGATACCGGGAATCGATGACGCGAAGTTTCAGGAGTATGCGCAGGGTGCGAAGCAGAATTGTCCGGTGTCGAAGGCACTCGCGGGAACAGAAATCACGCTGACAGCCCGTTTGAGGTGACCTTCAGGGGGGCTTTTTTCGCGTATAAGAGTAGGCTTTGTGTTCGGACTGCGGCTCAGAGCTGGATGAAAGGAGCCGCTATGAAAAGATGTCCTTTATGTGGAAAGATCTACGGATATGAGTTGTTGCGGTTTTGCCGCTTCGATGGATCGCGTCTGCTTGATATCACGTCATGCGAGGCGCCGACGATTCTATTGAACCCGGACGAAGTGCCGCACAAGACTGGTGGACTGCGCGTTGAGAGTGTGACCGGCGAGCACAAGATTCACCGTTATAGGTAGACAGGATTTACAAGATTTGCATGATTGACATGTGAATCTTGTAAATCCTGAAAATCTTTTTAATCCTGTCTAAATTACTGCCTAGCCCGCATCTCGGCTAACTCATGCTATCTTTACTCCATGCGCCAGAATCTTCTGCTGATCTTTCTCGCTGCACTACTTCTCCCATCCACAGCCAACGCTCAACAAGTCTGTTTTACAGCGCAGGAGCGAGCACGCGCTGAACAGGCGGCGAAGGTTTATCGCGCGCCGGATCCCGACTACGATCCGGTGCTCGGCTATAACCCAGCTCGCGGGCCACGACGTGGTGCGCCGCCCGTTGATACAGACGGAATTGCGAAGACGCTCAATTGTGTTGCGAACAAAGACGAACGTCCCGGCGCCGGCACGACACCGAAATTTCACTGCTCCGTGCCGGGTGTGACAGACGAAGACGGCAATCTCATTCGTTACAAGATCAAGCCCCACTTCAAAGGACAATCGGCTGACAAACGGAACGGCGAGATCTATGGTGAGTTCCTCTCGTCGAGATTCTCAAAAGCGCTTGGCTTCTTCGCCGATGACGAATGGGTTGCGGATGTTAACTGTCCGGATTGTGAGAAGAGTTTGACGAAGAGTTTTCAGGGCGCGAGTTTTTCAGGATCGCAACCGGCCGCCGGAATCGAGTTGTCGCTCGGCCGCGGTATCGATGTGAACTGCAACGGTAAAGACTCGGGCTCGCTGGCCGAGTCGCTGGAAAAAATATCCGCGAGTGGCGCGCGTGCGGAGGTTGACGCTTTCAAGCTGTGGCTCGCGTTCATAGATCACGGCGACACTAAAACGGATAATCACAAGTTCGCTTGTCTCAAGTCGAGAAAGAATGCCGATAACACGCGAGTATGCGACGAGCCGGTGTTTTATGTCAGCGACATGGGTTCGACCTGGGGTTTCTCGACTGCCAGCGAGAAGAAAGCACGACTCGAAACGTGGCGCAAGAAAGATCCGATCGTCGTGAAGGATGGGAATTGCACGGCGAACGCGAAGAGTGTTGGCGACATTCGCGTCGGCGAAGCAGGCAGGAAGTTGCTCGCGGATAACCTGCAGCGGTTACTCGATTCCGAGCAGCAAAATCAGACGATCACGAAGGTCTTTCGTGCCTCCCGAAATGCGGAGCGCGATCGTCCAGCAGAAGAATGGTCTCGGGAATTTATTCGTAAGGCGCGGATGATTATCGACGCGCGTTGTTCAAACTAGGATCCACAGATAACACAGATGAGTCAGCAATCAGAACCCACGGGTCAAATCAAACCAAAACGCTTTTTTTCCTGGTCAGTGCTTAACCGGGATTTGTGTCAAATAGAGTTCTTCCGGCGAGTGCTTGAAGAAGCAACGGACAAATCCACCCCGGCGCTCGAGAAATTGAAATTCCTCTCGATCTTCTCGGCAAACCTCGACGAATTCTTCATGGTACGCGTCTCCGGCATTAAGGAGATGCTGCCCATAGATGACATCGGACCGATGCCTGGCGAGTTGACGCCGATGGAACAACTCGCCGTTATACGCGAACGAGTGCTGCCGCTCGTGAAAGAGCAAACGCGTTGTCTTCACGATGAGGTACTTCCGGAGCTCGAATCGCACGGCGTTGTAATAGCGCCCTACGCTTCACTTACTGACGAAGAGAAGAAGAACCTTTCAGAGTATTTTACGAAGAACATCTTTTTGGTGTTGACTCCGCAGGCAGTCGATCCCGCTCGCCCGTTTCCTTACATTTCGAATCTGAGTTTGAACATCGGGCTGACAGTTGAAAGCTCACCTGAGGATACTTTTGCTGGAACACCGGTGGGGAATGAGATCAGATTCGTTCGCATAAAAGTTCCGCCGGTGGTGCCGCGACTGATTCCGGTCGGTAGAGACCAGGCAAAATTCGCCCTCGTCGAAGAGGTAATCGAAGCGAACCTTCATTCCTTGTTCCCACGGATGAGGATGAGCAAGGGACATCTGTTTCGCGTCACGCGTGATGCAGATGTCGAGATCCGCGACGATAAAGCTGCAGATCTTCTGGCGCTGATTAAGGAATCGCTGCGCGAGCGTCGATTTGGTCTGGCTGTGCGGCTTGAAGTCTCATCAACGATGCCCGCCGAGATGATTGAGTATCTGACGACCTCGCTCCGGCTTGAACCGGAAGACGTTTATCAGATCGATGGTCTACTCGACATCGGCGATTTGATGGAGCTTTATGGTGTCAACGAACCGGATTTGAAGGACAAACCACTAAAGACGGTCGTAGCTCCGGCGTTGCGGAACAAAGAATCGATTTTCTCCGCGATCAAGAAGCAGGATGTGTTGCTTCATCATCCCTACTCGTCATTCGGAACCATCGTTGACTTTATTGATGCGGCCGCGAAAGACCCCGACGTTGTTGCTATCAAGATGTGTCTCTACCGGACGGGGAAGAAGTCTCCGATTCCACAGGCGTTGATCGAAGCCAGCGAACGTGGCAAACAAGTCACCTGCGTTGTCGAGCTCAAAGCGCGTTTTGATGAGGAGCACAACATCGAGTGGGCGCAGCGGCTCGCGGAATCCGGTGTACACGTGGTTTATGGGCTGGTTGGTTTGAAGACGCACAGCAAAGTCGCACTCGTGGTGAGACGCGAGGACCATGGTCTACAGACGTATACGCACGTCTCCACGGGCAACTACAATCCCACGACCTCGAGGTTTTACACAGATCTCGGACTGCTTACCAGCGATTCCATAATCGGTGATGACGCGTCTGATGTATTCAACTTCTTGACCGGATTCTCAATACAGAAAGAATACAGCCGGTTGATGGTTGCACCGCTCAATCTGCGCAAACGCATGATGGGTCTAATCAAACGTGAGACGGAGCATGCCGTAGCCGGCCGGCCTGCGCACATACAAGCCAAGATTAATCGTTTAACTGACCTCGCGATCATCGAGTTGCTTTACGAGGCCTCGCAAGCGGGCGTCAAAATCGATCTCATCGTACGTGGCGCGTGTATGATTCGTCCGGGCGAACCGGGACTCTCGCAGACGATTCACGTGCGCAATGTTGTTGGACGCTTCCTCGAACACAGTCGTATTTTCTACTTCGCAAACGGCGGTGAGGAAGAGCTTTATATCGGATCGGCCGACTGGATGTCGCGCAATCTTGACCGGCGCGTGGAAGTGGTGACGCCGGTGCTCGATCAGCAGTTGAAAGATTATCTGAAGGACACGGTTTTGGCTGCGTACCTGCGCGACAATGTGAAAGCCCGAGTCATGAATTCGGCAGGCGTTTATGAGCGTCCAGCGATGGCCGAAGGCGAAGAGCCTTTCAACTGCCAGCTATTCTTCGAAGGCCCGAACAGCTCACCGCTCGTCGGCAACGTTCATCCATTGAAGAGCAAGCGATTGTGGTCTAAGCAATAGAACCCTGCTTGGACACAGTCAGTACCGTCCGCGGTAGCGGATGGGTACGATTAGAGGCGCTCGATTGTTAATGTTTTCTTAATCCTGATGGTTGACCCATCCGCTACCGCGGACGGTACTGACTGTGTCCAAGTCAGGTGCTGACTTTGAGGCCAGCAGTCCGGCCACAAAAGACATAAAGAACCGAGAAAGGACATCTCGATATGAACCGTGTAACAGTTGCGGTGTTGGGGACGTTTGTCGTCATTCTGGTAGCCAGCGGTATTCTTACTTACTTTCTCCGCGAGCCGCCTGCACCCACGCCTGCGGCCACTGCATCTCCGTCGCCCGGAGCTCAGCCAAGAATTCCGCTCCTGGGAGAACTCTTCGGACCCGACGCGACTGGTCTCACGCCCGCCAGCGTCTCGAGTTGGGAAGCAACCTCGGCGCGTATCGCGTTGCGATTTTCCCTCGCCGCATTTCTAGCTGGACTGCTGGCGTTCCGGCCGCGACGCGGTTTGTCTATGGCGCGGCGTAATCCTTACGTTGCTCAGACTCAGATACTCATGGCAGTCGTGGCTGGCGGAATGATGATGGTGGTTGGCGACAGTGCCGCGCGTGCGTTTGGAATTTTTGCCGCCGCGTCACTCGTGCGTTTCCGCACCAACATTCGCGATCCAAAAGAGACTACGGTGCTGCTGGTTTGTCTGGGTGTGGGCCTCGCAGCCGGTGTGGGACGCTGGGACATGGCCGTCATTCTGACGTTGTTCGTGCTGATCAGTTTGACGGTGCTCGAATACTTCGAACAGTTCCAGGTCTTTCGCTCGATGGAAATCTCTGTGCACACGCGGAAGGTCGATCGAACTGACGAGATACTCAAAAGTCTCTTCCACCGTCACAAGTTTGATTACGAGCTTCGCCAACTCGACCGCGAGGATGAAGACGAACCGATGGGCAAGGTGGTGTACCTCGTAAATCTCGATCCGGTTGTCAGCACGAGCAAATTGAGTGAAGAGATAATGTCAGCAGATCGCGACAATATCGACAGTGTCGAGTGGGAACAGAAGGACAGTAAGACCTACATTTACAAATAAAGCCATCCACAGATTACGCAGACATTTTTAGGAAATCTGTGTAATCTGTGGATACAATAGATAGCCAATACACGTCGGAGGGGTTGATGGCTGGTCGCAGAATCGTAGTCGGAGATCTTCATGGTTGTTACGACGAACTGATAGCTTTGCTTGAAAAGATCGGGATCGGCGATGACGATCGTGTGATTTGCGTCGGAGACCTGATCACCAAAGGCCCGAAGAGCAAGGAAGTCCTCGAACTGTTTATGACCGACGCGCGCTTCAGCACCGTCATCGGCAATCACGACCTTGCTCTGCGCCGCAAGTGGAATGGCGAGGACATCGAACTAAAGTCAGCACAGAAAGAGGCGCACAAAGAACTGCGCAGCGAAAAGGACGCATACGCCAGTTTCTTTAACCGCATGCCGTTCACTATCGATCTCGAAACGCATCTCGTTGTTCATGCTGGTTTGCGTCCCAACGTCGAACTCTATTCCCAAACAACCGGAGACCTGACCCGCCTGCGAACTCTCGGTGCGGATCGTGAAAGTGAAGACGGAACTCCGTGGTATCACGTCTATCACGGAGAAAAGATCGTCCTCTTCGGACACTGGCCGTCGCCCGAGCCTCGTCGTGGTCGCAAAGCCATCGGCCTCGACACCGGCTGCGTCTATGGCTACAACCTCACGGCCTACATCATCGAGAGCGACGAGTTCGTCACCGTCAAAGCCAAACGCGCCTACGACGCGTCGTGATAGTCTCGGATTTCATCCACAGATTACGCAGATTAGTCTGTGTAATCTGTGGATGCTCCTTTTGGTAAGCGTCAGCGCGTTTGTTATATTGAATTGCAATGAAGTTTGTCTTAATGGCGGTGATGGTTTGCTCGTTATGCTTCTCGGTTGGCGAGGGGCTACGACTTACGCCTTTTGCCGTCACCGATCTGTCCGCTGCGAAAGACGCCTGTGGCTTAACAAAATCGACGTATGGTCCGCTGGATGTGCCGTCACAAGTTCAGAAGCGAACCAAACGTCAAACAACCGATTTCGGTCCTCAGCCTTCGGCCCAGAGTTCGCCGGTTCTGGCGATAATTCCACATCGCATTGAAGATCAATCCGTCCCGTTAAGATCGGCTCTGTTCGTCTCGCGCCCAGCCGGTCGCGCTCCACCTTTGCTCGCTTAAGCAGTCTCTCTGAATTCGAGTAGGCGCCGCCATCTCCACGAGATGTTAGGGCCGTATTGTATCGATTCCGTTATCCGCTGACGGAACTAAGAAAGGATTGTCATCACATGTCGACCATTAGAGAAACGTCGCTTCCAGGTGTCGGGCGCAAGTTTCAGATTGAAACGACGAATGGAGATCGCCTGGTAATCGTGATTCACGACGACGGCACTCGCGAGCTTTATCACTTCACACGAAAAAATCCGGATCGCGTAGCGTCCGTCGTCACGCTTGCCGACAGTGAAGCGAGGCAAATCGCGGGAATTATCGGCGGATTGACTTACGTCCCAAAGGCACTGCCTTCGGCTGAGATCGTGTTGGATGACCTGGTGCTGGAGTGGTACACGATCGAACCCAAATCAGTCTGCATCGGTAAGAGCATTCGCGATCTGCAAGTGCGTACAGCCAGCGGTGCTTCGATCGTTTCGATCATAGAGCCTGATCGGATCAAACGTATCAATCCTGAAGCGGACACGATTCTGAACGAAGGCGCAACGCTCATCCTTGCGGGTGATCGCCGTACAATCACAAACCTGAAACGACTGCTGGTCACGGGGAAGGTGGATTAACGATGGACCAGCACCTAGTCCTCGAATTCGGCCTGGCATTGGCGCTGATTGCGTTTGCAGTGTCGCTGGCGGTCAAGCTTCGTCTATCGAACGTGCCGTTTTTGATTTTGATCGGAATGGCCGTAGGACCACATGCGCCGCAGATTGGAGTGTTTGACTTTCGTTTTATCGAGAGTGCCGCGTTGATTGATTTCATGGGGCGTGTCGGCGTTCTCTTTTTGCTGTTCTATCTGGGACTCGAATCGAACGTTAGTCGTTTGATTCAGGCTGGGCGTTCGATCTTCACTGGTGGCTCGATCTACATCGCGCTCAATTTTGTGTTTGGTGTTGGGTATGCATATCTCGCCGGGTTTTCCGTCAAGGAGATGCTCGTGATAGCCGGTATCACTACGATCTCTTCGAGTGCGATAGTTGCCAAGATCCTTTTCGACTACCGTCGCACGGCGAATCCCGAGACCGAGCTGATCCTCGGGATCACGATGTACGAGGATGTCTTCCTCGCCGTTTACTTATCATTACTTTCCGGGATCGTTTTGAGTGGTGCCACTTCGATCGGAGGAATTCTGAAGTCTGCGGGGCTCGCGCTCGGCTTCATCGTTGGATTGCTTGTCATTGGTCGCTGGATCACGCCGTTACTCAACTGGTTATTGCGTATTTCATCGAACGAAGTTTTTGTGATCGTTGTTTTCGCAGCGCTGTTCATCTTTGCTGGTCTCGGCGAGACAATTCACGTCGCCGAAGCCATTGGCGCCTTGCTGCTCGGATTGATTCTCGGCGAGACTGAACACAGTGGGCGTCTGGAGCGACTCGTCGTGCCGTTTCGTGATTTCTTTGGCGGCATTTTCTTTTTTGGTTTTGGGTTAACGGTTGATCCGTTTGGTCTTGGTGGGGCGGTGTGGTTGTCGATTGGCGCTGCGGTCTTGTCACTGATTGGTGTTATCGTAGCTGGCCAGCTAGCGGGAAGAATCGCAGGACACTCAGGCGCGACGTCTCTCAACGTTGGCCTAACATTGCTAGGGCGTGGCGAATTCTCAATCATCGTCGCCAAACTCGCCCAGGCCGGCAGCCTCGCACCTCTAATCCAACCCTTCGCCGCCCTCTACGTCCTCCTCCTCGCCACCTTCGCCCCGTTGTTGGCGAAGGAATCAGAACGCTTGTATGGGTTAGTTGAGCGAGTATTCAGAAGACGTCGCATGCGCAGTGACGAGGGGATAATGACTGAGGCAAACCTGGAGTAATCGGGTTCAGTCGAGAAATGCTATGTGTCCAGATTACTTCAGCCATCTGGACATCCGTTGCTTTGCCTGCTTGTGAGTGAGTGACCGTCCTTCTTCAATTCCGTTTTCTCCGCGAGCAATACCTTCGAGCAATGCCATACGACGCCGCAGGGTCTCGAAGGTTTCAACATCGACGAGATATGCTGACGGGACCCCATGCTGCGTAATCAGGATTGGCTCTCGATCCTTCTCTAGCTGATTCAGGATCGCCAGGGCTTGCCGCTTAAGTATAGTAACGAGTTCAGTACGCATGGAGTGATACTAAAGCAGCGCTTACATAAATGAAAATCGGAGTCCGGGTATCGTCAGGAAGCGGAAGCACGAGTTTGTCACAGACGACAAACGGCAGACCTTTTAATTCTGCCGTAATCATTCCTAAATCTGGTGAGCCGAGCAGGGCTCGAACCTGCGACCCGCTGATTAAGAGTCAGCTGCTCTACCAACTGAGCTATCGGCCCTCATGTGACGCGCGGAAAATTATACGTGCGGCGGTTGGAGTGTCAAGCAAGCGTCCCTCAATTCGCTGTTGCGCATTCGCTGTTTGCCAGAAGTTGATGGACGGCGTCGATGAGACCTTCGACGTCCGGCTTTGCCACGAATGCCGCCGCGCCCGCCGCCAACGCTTCGCGGCGGTGAATCTCGTACGCGTCCCCCGTGTAGAAGATGCACGGAACTGCCGGCGTGATTGTCATCAATTTCTCGCACAACTCTACACCTGTACCATCCGGTAGTCGCTTGTCTAAAACAAAAAGATCATATTCGGTGGATGCAGCCATGCGGCAAGCTTCTTCCATCGTTGCGGCTGTGTGAACCACGTAGTTTTCTTCCGAAAGCAGTATCTGCAACATCTCAGAGGTGTCGAGATGATCGTCGACACAGAGCACACGACATTTGGCCACAGGTACAAACCTCCTCATACACAACTTCGACTGTGCGGGTGTCCACTGAAAGCAGGAGAAAGCAGTGGGAACAAATTATAGCCGGGACAACACATTTGTGCCACCGCTAAACCAACTGTCTTCAGAGCTGTTCTGGAACCTCAGCTTGATTCGCGTTTTCTTTAGATTACCTACAAACGGGATCGTTCACCTTTCTTGCGATCCATAGTAGCCAGGTGGGCAGCCCTCCTGCCCACCACCAAATTAGCTTCAAGGATTCGGAATGTACTGTAAGGGCGGCCACGGAGGGCCGCCCCTACAGTACGTTCCGAGGTTTGTGGGATTTCATCGCCTTCAAGAGGCGGTTCAGAACTTCGAGATCTTCGTCTTCAGGTTCAAGCTGCAAATACTTCTCGAGCGTTGTCGAAGCGGCGTTCAGGTCGCCCAGCTTGTGATACACAAGTGACAGGTTGAAATAGACCAGCGAGAAGCCGGGCTCGATGTGCGCTGCGGCTTCGTAGTGTAGCTTGGCGAGTTGCAGGTCTCCGGCGTCGTAGTAGAGATTCGCCAGGTTGTAGTGCGCTTCGACGTGTCGCGGATCGTTCTTCAGCGAAAGCGTAAAGTTGTCGAGCGCGTTCGGGATCTGGCCGCGTTCGAGATTGATAATCCCGAGATTACAGTACGCCTCGGCGACGTTGTCGCCCTCTTTGATTGCTTCAACATAGTGCTCCGCTGCCGCCGCGTCGCCTTGCTCGTGCAAAAGTAGCGCTTCTTCAAAAGGAGTTAGCAGGCGAGTGACACGCGGGGTCTCCACGCGAAACAGATTCAACTGTCCCTGCAACTCCGCTTCGATTTGTCGAATACTGTGACCCTGCGCTCGTAATTCACGCACGCGACGAAACTGCGTCAACGCATTGAAATCGTAAACGAAGTCGGGCGACGCTGAAGACGGCGCCGCCTGGATGATGCCCTGTTCGGTCCAACGGCGAATGGTTTTCTCGCTCAGACCGAACAATTGTTTGATCTCTTTGACTGAATAGGAAGATTTGACACGTTGGTAATCTGCCTTTGACGGGACAGGTGAGGGAAACGAGATTACCTTAGTGCTCTGGTCTTTCATTAGCCACAAAAAGCAAAAATCACAAAAGAAAGATCTCAGCCAACCTTTCTCTTTTTAGCGGCGCGTGGTTTTACCAAACTGATTTGCGGTTTCTTTTTTTCCGTGGTTGCTGGCGCCTTCACCATCGGTTTGCGACTTGATGCCTGCAAACTCTTCTTCAGCGCGCTCATGATATCAAGTCTCGGAACTTCTTCAACTGGTTCAAACTCGACCACCTTCCGTCCTTTAATCTTGGAATCGATTAGAGTCCGGAGAGCATTGAAGTAATTGTCTTCCGTGTCGATCTCGGAAAGACTCGTGGCCATCTCCTGCACGAGCGTCGTGGCCAGCTTCAATTCGTTCTTGTTCAATTTCTGCGCATCCAGTTTCTGCACGTTCTCGAGGTCGGGTACGTCTTCCATCTTCCGCAGCTCGTGCGGATAATGGAGCTTTTGCAGCACGAGACCATCGTCATGTGGAAACACGGCAACGAGATCTTCGCGATCTCTCAGGACCACTTTACCGACCGCGATCTTCCCCGTCTGCTTCATCACCTCGCGCAGCAGCGCGTACGGCTTCTCTGATACTGGGCCATCAGGCCCGGCAAAGTACGGAGCGTCGTAGAAAGTGCTCGGGATCTCTGCGCGGTCGACAAAACCAATGATATCGACGGCCCTGGTCGTCTTGATCTTGATCTTCGCGATGTCGTCAGGTTCGACTATCGCATAGCGCTCGGGCTCGTATTGATAGCCCTTTGTTATCTGATCATTGGTGACAACCTGGTCGCACTTCTTGCAGCGCTTGTCGTAACCGATTGGACCAAAATCCTCGCGATGCAATTGGTTAAACTGAATCTTTTCGCTAGTTTCGATGGCGTTATAGATGCGTACCGGGATGGCAACGAGCAGGAACCGTATGTGACCTTTCCAGATGGACCTCATATAGACAACTCTCCTCGGGCCGGATTATGCCACGGATTGCACGGAATTTCACCGATTATATTGAGTGGAGGAGGGCATTGCGCATTGCCCCGGCGCTTTGCCAGCGTTGTGCGGGATCCTTTGCAAGGGCGCGATCGATGATTTCGCAGACCTGCTGCGGGATGTGCGGCGCGCGTTGTCGCAGGGGAATCGGGGGTTGTTCGAAGATTGCCCGGATGGTGTCGTTGACGCTGCCGTCCTTACTTAAATCAATCGCGAGTTTGCCGGTTAGCAGACTGTAAGCGGTCATGCCGACGGCGTAGATGTCTGACTGCGGTTTGACGTCGCGAAAATTGCGCAGTTGTTCCGGCGGCATGTACGCGAGCGTGCCTGCCATTTCGCCGGCCATCGTGACACCGCTCATTCCGGAGTGCGTAAAACTTTTCGCCAGACCAAAGTCAGTCAGTTTAGCCACCAGATTTGAAGAGCGGCCGGAGACGAGAATGTTCTGGTCCTTGAAGTCGCGATGAATGTAGCCCTGGTCATGTGCAAACGCGAGTGCGTCCAGCGATTGAGAAATGACCGAGATGCCGTCTTCGTAACAGAGATATCCGCCCTGTTCTTCAGAGAGTTTTTGCGCGTCGCAACCATCAACAAATTCACTTACCAGATAGACCACGCCGTTGTGCGTACCGCGATCGAGAAACTCGACGATGTTCTTGTGCTTCAATGCGGCAGCAACGTCGATCTCACGCATGAAGCGGCGCATCGCTTTGTCGCTCACAGCAAACTCAGGCAACAGCGTCTTGATGGCGACCGCTCGTCCCGTGCTTTGCTCACGCGCCAGCATCACACAACCCATGCCACCACGCCCCAAAAGCTTGACTGTCTCGTAGCCCGGAATCGACTGCGGCGAACGTTTGAGCTCGATGCGACAGTCTTCACAGAGAAACGTCAGATGCTCATCCGGCGAAGACGCTTGCGCCTGCTCACGTCGACCGCAGTTCACACACTCAACCATCACGAGCACAGGTCGTGCAGGCAAACCGGCATCCCGAGTCGTTTCGGAAAGATCCTTCGACTCGGCGGTGACTTCAACGGTCAGAATCGTTTCACCACACTGAATTCGATCGCCATTTTTCAAAAACGCATCTTTTACGCGCTGACCGTTGAGGAAGGTTCCGTTAGTCGAGTCGAGGTCGCGCAAGTGTGAGTGCGGTGGATTCATTTCGAGCAGGCAATGATTGCGCGAGAAGTAACGATCGTTTGGCAGGCACAGGTGCGCGTCGGGACTGCGACCAATCAGAAAGCTGTCGTGCTGAGTGAACGAAAAGATGCGGCCTTTGTACGGGCCAGCTGTGACTTTCAGATTGACCTGCATTGGGGATTAACGATTGATCGACAGATCGTCAAACACAACTTCGTAGGCATCGCTTGTGTAAAGTCCCGCGCGACCATGTTTGAAGTTTTCACTGTCGGTGATGCGCGTCAGAAACTGACCGTTTGCATAGAACGCCAACTCCGTGCCTCGAATTCTTACCTCGAGCAAGTTCGGAGTGGTGCCGGATTGGATCGCACTCGACTTTGTCTTTGTTACCACCGGAGACTGCGTACCGTTTTTATGTTTGACGATCTCATACTCCGGCTCGTCTCCCGGATAAATCAACAGACCGTAATCTTCGAGTTGCTTTGTTTTCGACAGAGCGCAATGGACCAGCAAACCAAAGCCCGATGACGGCACTTCGCCATCTAAGCTGCGAGCGGTGATTTTTACGGTTGCATTTTCCGTACTGTAGTCGTCGGAGGGCGCATAAATCACAACGTAACTGCCAGGCTTGGAAACCATGTGATACTCGCCGCCCTCGTACCAGATGCGGCCGTACTGTCCGTTGGCGACGTTCCATTTCTGTTGGCTGAAGTCATCGGTGAACGAGGTCGGAAGAGACGCGTTCGAATTCGCGTTTATGTTGCTGGGGACGTTGGCGTTGACCGTAACGTTGCTGTTGCGATTCTCGTTACGATTGGCGACGTTCGAGTTGTTGGTGTTCGAATTAAGACTCGCCAACGCGATGATCATCACTACCAGTCCGACGCCGATAATCAAAACTGCGGCCAGTCCGCCGAGAATCCACCAGACCGCATTCGACTTTTTCCGCGGCGGCGCCGCAGTTGGCGTAGGTGTCCACGCTGGTGGGGGTTGCGCCGGCGGTGGCGGTGGGGGTGGTGGTTGACGCTGCGGTTGTGTGGGGCGCGGGCTAACGACCGGCGGTGGTGGATGATAAATTTCTGTTGGCGGAGGTTCCTCAGTATCTCTCGCAGCCGGGTAGCGAATCGTGGCGTTAGGGTCCACTGCGGGCGCGTCGGCCGTCAGCGGCGTTCCGTCCTCCAAACAAAAGTTCAGGGAGAGATCGGTATAAGTGCGTTTGCAAGTGGGGCAGCGCTTCATTTGTGAAGGCACAGATTATCGGAAAAGCCTTAAACGCATCAAGCTACATGGAACGTACTGTAGGGGCGGCCCTCCGTGGCCGCCCGTGGTTTTGATAGGTGTTCGCCAAATTCGAGACCCTTGCTTCGTGAACCCTTACCAAAACCACGAGCGGCCACGGAGGGCCGCCCCTACAGTACGTTCCACAGATCAAACTCTAATGGGTTTGCCGCAGCGGCCGCAGAATTTGGTTCCGGCAGGATAGCTGGTGCTACATTCACGACAGAAGACCTCAACCCGCTTTGGTGTGCGCCAGTCGAGCGCGGCAACGCCGATTGGAATTCCGCAACGTCCACAAAACTTCGTGCCCGGTGCGTATTCGTGGTGACAACGCGGACACGTTACGTTGTTGGGAGTCTGTGGTGGAGCGTGCAGTTCCCCAGAGACGGGCTGAAAAGTTGTATTACCGCATCGCCCGCAGTACTTCACACCCTCCGCAAAACGCGAGTTGCACTTCGTACACATCACCACTACGAGCGTCGTCGAATGTCCACCATGTTTACTGTCGAGACTTCCGCCACGCGAGGGACTCAACTGATTGCTCGACACGCCGGTCTTTAGTTGCGCTTCTATGATCTGCTCGGCAATGTCACTGCGGACCTCGATCACGCGTTCATCATCAACTTCGCCCGTTTTCGCAACTCGCAGCACGTGTTGTCCGGGCGCAAGCGACGTCAGGATAACTCGACCCGAGCGACCGACACTTCCGTAACGTTCATCATCGACGTACACCTCGGCGCCTGACGGCGCCATGACGACCAATCTCGAATCTTTACGCTTTACTGTGTCTGACGTCGCCGTTACTGCTGCAGCAAAACTATCAAACCATTCAGTCGCATTCGACGGACGATCATTCACGTCCTTAGCGAGCGCTTTCATGATCGACGCTTCGAGTTCCGGACTGATGTCCGAACGCAAACTGGATAGCGCAGGCGGCGCCTGCGTCAATTTCTGCGCGATCAGTTGAGTGATGTTGCCTGTGAAGGGAGGACGGCCACCGAGCATGTGATATGCAATCGTGCCAAGCGCGTAGATATCGGCGCGCGCATCGAGTTGCTCGCCGGGCTGCATCTGTTCCGGCGCCATGTATTCCGGAGTGCCGATGATTCCTCGCGAAGCTGGACCACTGGCTGAAGTCACATCGGATCGATCAGCATTGACGATCTTCGCGAGACCGAAGTCGCCCACTTTCACGAAGCCGTCCTCACCACCCGTCTTTCTTTTCTGCTGCATCAGAAAGATGTTTGCAGGTTTGAGATCGCGATGAAGGATCCCGGCATCGTGGGCCGCCTCTACTCCGGCAACAACCTGCTGCATGATCGTCGCCGCTCTTTGTGGGCTGATGGTGCCTTCGCGACGCAAAAGGTGAAAAAGAGTTTCACCCTGCACGTACTCCATCACGAGAAAGAACACGCCGTCAGCACTCTGGCCGAAATCGTTAACGTCGACGACGTTGGGGTGACGAATAGAAGCGGCTGCGCGTGCTTCGCGTTCGAAACGCGCGATGGCTTCGCCTTCCTGTAGATCTTCGTCACTGAGAATGTCAGGTCGAACAGTTTTGACTGCGACCTGTCGTGTCAACAGGTTCTGATCGCGCGCGAGGTAAACCTGGCCCATCGCGCCGCGACCGAGACGTTTCTCGAGCATGTAGCGCGAGGCCAGCAGTCGTGGCCCAGGCAGCGTGTTCTTCGTGTTGACCTGATCCTGCGGGCAGATCTCCACGTTGTCTTCGAAGCAGACTTCACATCGGGGACACTCGCGCATGAATTAGTAAATCGTGGTTCTCCGGTTTGGTCTAGGCTGCTCCTGCTGGAAGATCGGAACAGCACGCCGAACAACGCGTCGCTCCCAGCGGAATTGCGGTCAGACAACGCGGACAGTCCTTCGTGTTCGGTGGTGGCGGTGGTGCGGCGCGCAGACGATTGACGGCTTTAACAACCAGGAACACCACGAAAGCAATAATGACAAAGTTGACGATGTCGTTGATCAGCACTCCGTAAGTAATAACCGGCAAGCCTTTCGCCTTCGCTTCAGCCAGTGAGATCGGATGTTGTCCGGAGAGATCGACGAAGAGATTCGAGAAGTCGGCTTTGCCGAGTGCCTTTCCGATGGGCGGCATGATGACGCCTTCGACCAACGATGCGACTATCTTTCCGAATGCGGCGCCGATAATTACTGCAACTGCCAGGTCGATCACATTTCCTCGAGCGATGAATTCTTTGAATTCTTTCCACATGGCTGTGTTCTCCTGTTGATTTGTCAGTGACAGTTTTTCGCTGCTTTGAAGCCCGCTTTCTCCGCGTCCGCTGTTGTCTTGAACATTACTACGTTTGCTACAGCGATCACCTTGGCCGGCTGGCAGCCGTTCGGGTAGTACGTTTTGGATTCCTTATCGCCAATGATCTCCGATTCTTCGGTAGTCTCACCGTTTGACGCCGCAGCTTCTGCCGCTACGTCCTGCTCCTCTTTTAATCGTCTTCGTTCGGCAACCATATCCTCGGCGCCGACGTCGAGCAGGCGGAAACTCGGACCACGGGCAACCGTGGTTACGATTAATTGAAAGTCAGCACAGCGTAGTTGTTGTCCGGTGGATCTATAAGACGACCAGTTGCCGTTCACCTGAAGCGACTGCGAGATCAACTTAACGAACTCTTCCGCAGTGTGGGCCTTGTAGTCCTCATCGAAACCGATCCAGATCGATGTGAGCTTGTCGTCAAGCAGGTCGAGCGAAATGCTTCGCACTCCCTGAAACTTTGTTTTATCGATCGTCTCATCGAAGTAGGGATTGATCGTCGTTTTAGAGACGCCAAAAGCATCAGCGTGGCCAAACTTCGTTTGCGGAACGCGCGCCTTAATCTGTTCTTTCGTCATGCCGAGTTGAAAGCCTGACAGCTCGGGCGCTGCGGGGAGTTCGCTAATCTTTTTCGTGCACTGAGCAGACACAGATTGGGCCAGCAGGAGGAACAGTAACGGGAACAAGAAGGGTCGTAACATGCGTGAGATTATACGCATCGATCCACGGATTGCACTAAAGGATCAGGGATGTACCAGAGACTGAATTACGCGTTCGAGAGTTGCCGGCTCAAAAGGCGTTGAGACGTATTCGTTACAGCCGGCGGCGAGTGCCTGCTCGCGAAACTGGTCGGCGCCGTAAGCCGAGACAGCGACAATGGGCACGGAGTTCATCGACTCCAGCTTGCGGATGCGTCGTGTGGCCGAGAGACCATCGAGCTGCGGCATCTGCATGTCCATAATGATCAGGTCGGGCGACTCCGATTCGGCCTGATTTATCGCCTGAATGCCATCTTCAGCCTCGATCACACGAAACCCTCTGCGTTCCAGCCAGGTACGCAGCAACAGGCGTGTGTCGTCAAAATCATCAACAACGAGAATCGTGCGTGGGCCGTCGGTCGCCGTGCTCATATAGAACCTGAGTGTCGGACCCTGGGGGAGGTTGGGGTAAGCCTAGCAAAAGCCCGCTTGATTACCAAATTATTTTCGTGGAGCAGCTGGCGGAGGTATTGCACGATGGATCAAATCCACGTACCTCTACAGCTGCAGTGAGCTTCTCGAAACCATTTGCGCCAGTAGTAGAAGCTTTTATTTCACGACCATATTGACCCTTTTCGATCCTTCCCGCGTTAAGTGTCCAGCGGAGATTTGTTGTTTCGAAGTTTTTACCGTTGACTATAATCATCACCGAAAAGTTAAACGGCCCTGCTTTGTCCATCTCAACAGGACACGACACTTTGATTTCAGGACACGGCCCCGGACGTGGTGGATCGCACGCGCCGGAATCCGCTGTGATGACTGTTAACGCGGCGTCCACTTTTCCTCCCCTTCCGTCTGTAACAGTCACTCGAGCTTCATGAGGTCCTCGTTTAACGTCTTGCAGATCCCAAACGACTACATTGCCTTTACCTGAAATAGTCCCGTCAGTTGTTGCGTATTTGAAGACTAGTTTATCGCCATCGGGATCAGTTGCAATCACAAACAAATCCACTTCAGGCCTGTTAGAAGTTGGAAAAAACGGACAGATCTCGATCCGCCTCGATGACGAGGTGAACGAATCTATCATTGGCGGTCGGTTACGCTGTCGCTTTGGTTTCTGTTGTGAAGCTGACAGACCAGCAACGAGTGGACAAACCAGAACCAAAATCAGTACGAGACTTTTCACGTTGCCGGAAAGATTGGTACCCGCGGCAGGGGTCGAACCTGCGACCTTTCGCTCCGGAGGCGAACGCTCTAATCCACTGAGCTACGCGGGCCTAAACAAAATGGCATGTTTCAAAGAGATGAACCAGGAGTGTCCCCCTTTTTTAACCGTTTTTGTCCCCCTCGTCAAATATCGTGCCGCCTTGGTCTTGAGCCAAGATTGAACGCGATTAACGAACTGCGTTGAGGAAGGCGAAAAGCTGAAAGCTGTAACTCTTACGTCGACTGCTTGCGAAAGCCGTTCTCGCGTCTTCAGCCTAGCGTTTGAATATCGGCTCTATTGCGGAAACGATTCCCATGATGATGCACAGGCTGGCACAAACGGGACGCAAAACTGAAAGAGGTATGCGGTTGCGCAGACTCCGGCCAATCAGCAATGCGAGTAGGCCTTTGCTAATCAATGCCAGGGTTGCTCCTAACCAGACGATTAGCGGTAAGCGATATCGCATACTCAATGTCGCAGCCATTATCTGGCCCACGTCACCCCACTCTGAAAACAGGATTGCAGTAAAAGCTACTAACGAAACTCTGGAAAAGTTGCGGCTGTAATTTGAAGGCACCGGCTGATCATCGTTGCGCCGGAACCAAATCACGAATGCAGCGACGAAGAAAGTGAGGGTGCTTACGATAGTCAGCAACCACGTGGGCAGTTCCGTAATTGCTTGTCCCAGCATCACCGCAACGCCCATCTTGATCATGTAGGCAGCAGTAAACCCACACAAGACATAGAGCGGTCGAAAACGCATGGTGAGGGAGGTTATGGTGTAGAGATTCTTGTCTCCCAACCACTCGCAGAGGAATACAGTGCCGTATGTAGCGAGTAATAGATAGAGCATTCTATTCAGGCGCTTTGGCCCGTTGGGAATAGTGCGTCATACATAGCGCGATTTCATTCCGTCACCTTGAAGAAGAATGGATCAATCGACGGATCTATTCGAGTGGTGCCGTTAACGTCGAAAAGCTTGTGGGTGTCAAAATCACAGTTTCGCTGGTAAATGAGTTGACCGTCGGGCGGTTTAGCCGCCGGAAAATTCGCTCTGTCCGGCGTGTTGTTGGCTGAGAAAATTCCGAAGAAATCTTTGCCGACGGTCAGAAGATGTAGGTAATCGCCCAAGTACGGACGACCTGTCGCTGCCGGGACATTGGCTGGCGTTCGACACAGGACCAGATCATCCCAACTAATACCATCGGTAGAGCGGCGGAGATGCGTCTCCCAGTGGTTCGCAGCGCTCACCTGAAAGGGTGTGAACGGGCCAGTGTATTGCTGGTAAAGAAAACCGATCCTGCCGTTGCTGTTAATTGCCAGCGCAGGGTTTGTCGCATTGGTAATAGTCAGAAGATCAGAAGACGACCAGGTTACACCGCGGTCCGTCGAGCGACGAACATGCAGCGTGTAATCATTCTGGCCGACTCGGTCAGCCCACGCCAGAAAGACGGTCGAGCTTTGAGACGGACGGGGATCAACGGCGATGCTTAAGCTACTGCCAATGCGCTCCTGCCCCATGAAGTTTTTGTTGATAAAGGGGACGAGGCGATTGGGCGCGACAATCCTGCCCGCCAGATTATTGCCCGGATCCTTCAGCGCTGTGAACGGATTGGACCCAACGCCAAAATTGTCATCGCGTACGACAACGATATCGCGCCGGATAAGAGTAGCCCCAGGGCCGCCCGCACTGAGAAAGTGCATGAAGGCGCAATAGACTGTGCCGTCCGTGTGGACTGCGGCACGTATCGATGGAGCATCCGCGCCGCCTGGAGCGCCGCGTGGGTCTATCCGACGACTGCGAAAAGAACCGTTCCCGGTTGCAGCGTCGTTAGAGAAATCCAGCGTCGCCGTGCGGCCGTCGTTCGTATTGAAGTCGTTGTCGCCGATAAAGACGATGTCTTTAGCTGTGCCCGTGGAGGTCGTCATTGTTTGCACGTATGGCTGATCCATACGATCGCGGCTGCCCAGAACCGTCATTGTCGCTGGGCTGGCGAAATCGTCCGTGCGCAGAATGTTCATACGCAGCGTGCCCTGCGGCACATCGCCTCGCAGAATAGCTGCGTAGAGCTTGTCGGTTGTCCGGCTGAAACGAAGAGTTATGTCGCCGGTACCGTTGTCGTTGTTGCCGCCCGGCACGATAGAGTTGATGGTCCAAGTCTTCCCGCCATCTCTGGAAATGAAGATCGGCGCGTTCGGGCCACCCGTAGGATCGGGTGTAAAAGCGGAGGCGGCCATGTGCAGCGGATTGGTCGGACTAACATCGAGGTTTGGCTCACTGTCATTGTTCGTTTCAAAGCTCATTTGCCTGGGTATGATGTTGACAATTAGAACCTTCACGCCCGCTGCCAGCACTGCTTTACTTGGCGCTTTCTTGGTGCTTTTCTTGCTCGCCTTTTTAGCCGCTGCCTTCTTAGTCTTCGTTCCGGCTTTCGTTTTTTTCTTCGACTTAGTGGCTGGCATGATTCTGGTCTCTCCTCTTCAAAGGCTATCTAATCGCACGATCTCAAGCTAAGTTTCGTTTGGCTCTTCTGTAGCGCTGAACATTTCCGCTAACGGACCATGATGTTCTAAGGGCTGAAAATCCTCTTTGTGAAGGGCCGTATAGTACTCGTCCTGCACCCCCTCGCTGCCGGCCGCCATCGCCATTACCTTACCGTGCTTGTCTTGTCCCATAGGAGTTTTGTGCAGGACAAAATATCCGCTCTGCCCAGGACGAAATTTCGGCGCATTGACCCACATCCGGTCTGTACTGCTGGGAAAGCGCAACACCACGTTCTTCTTGTCATGTGCGCCCTTATGAACGTTGTCGATCTCAACGACAGCCTCCTGCCATTGAGGGTCATGCTCACTCAGGGGCGGACGTACGGAAGGGCCGGCCGCTAGAGTCATAGTGTCGGATTCTTCCTCGGGCACTCTGACGCTCTTGACTGTACCCGTACAGACCATGTCGGCATCATCTACATGCGTTTGCAGGTCTCTGGCGGCGAGGTTCTTTGCCGGGTCAACCGGCGCAGCGCTGAAGGCCATGGCGCCGGCCTTTTTGACGGGTCGATGTCCCAACGACACCACGGCGACACCCTCGTTACCGATAAGCCAACTGTTCGTATAAAACTCCGCCTGCTGTCCGACGCTAACTTTCTCTCCCTTCTTCAACTGCACAGTGACGTCCTGTCCAGTACGGTTGCTGAAGATAGGCGGAGCCTGGAGAATCTGATCGACTCGGACGACCACCGTGCGCTCTTTATCTTCCTTCTTAATTTCGGGCAGTGTGGCGGCCTTGAGCTTCTTAACCGTACCGTTAAAAACAAATCTTGCCTGCCGGGCCAACTCTTCCGCTTTAGCGCTATTCGCCATATTTTTCCTCCTTCAGATGCGCTGCTTCTTTGTATTCGCCTTATACGTCGCTGCGGATCCAAAGTCGAGCAGAACGGGCGCAAGTTGATGCCTACTGACTGTGGTCGGCCCAGTTGAAGGCCGGGGGTTCTTCGCCCCAAAGAAATCTAAACCAATCAGCCGCCATATCATTTCTGTTCAGGGTTCCCAATTGAAAGTTCTCCTCGACAGTCCGCAGCAAGCTGTAATGATTGAAGATTTCGCTTACCACTGTTTTTGGTGTCACCATATCACCGAACAAAACGCAGTAAACGTGGTTATCGGCATGTGGGATGCTTTCGTCAAAAGTTAAAACGACAAGCGTCCCTTTCATGAACTTCTTGTTGGCAAGTAAAGGAACCAGGAAGCCTTGAAGCCACTGCGCTATGAAGTTGACATGTCTCAAAGGATTGTTCGGCTGAAAGTCGTCTGGCGGGCTATGCCCGTCATGTTGAATATTGGGCGTGTACCAGCAGTACTGCGGCACAGCATTGCTCTGCACATCTTCCTGGAGACGTTTTGCGTTGACGATCTTCGCCATACGCGTCGGACTATTCCTCACGTTATCAAAAGACACGAAAGGATTATGTTTGCGAAAGTAAAGCCTGTTCTTGGAAATATGGATGGTCTTGTTGGCTTCTGGGAGATCCTCCATATAGGCTTTCCAACTCACGCCCTTCGCTTCCAGTAAATCTACGATGTTGGTTTCGTCTATATCGTGCCGATTATCGTCGGTTACGAAGGGTAGCCCTGCGATGGCCGCAATGTAATTCGGCTGTGACGGATGGGCAACTCCGAAATACTTGCTTAACCTGACCCCCTGGGCGGCCAGATCTTTCATGAACGCATTATCGAGGACTGCCTGTTCGGATTTGTTTTCCAGAAAGATAATGAAGATTCGCTCAAACGCTTTGGCCATTTGAATTCTCCTTCGCCGGAGTACGACACATGCGCGTGTGGAAGCAGTATGTTTGCCACCTTGCGCGAACTGGCTCTCCCCCTATGACCGTCTCATTTGAATATGCGATTTCAATTCATTTCATTTCATGGCTTTTTCCGCTTGGGCTTCGGTGGTACTCGCTCGTATTCATCCACCTCGTTAGTGTGAATGATGCGAAGTATCTTCTTGCCTTTCTTGTACTCGTCGACGCCAGTTATAGAGTCGAGGGCCGGCATGCCTGTTTCCATCTGATCCAACGGCGGAATCACGGGCTTCTTTTTCGCGCGAGCCCTCGTCCTCTTTTTCTTTGATTGAGAGGTCTTAACCATTACTTCGACCCTTCATGGTTTGAATACGATCTTACTTATGGGATGAACTTCCCAGATCACAGGCATGCGACTCTTCAAGCTCTTGGGTCCAGGCCGGGCACCAGTTGCGTGTGTTATATCAAAGAACAATGAGCCTTCAATCTCCACAGGAACTGGTGGACGAGGAAAGTCATAGCCGCCCCTACCAGGCAGTCGGCCTCCCGCGTGATCGTCGAAAAATTTCTTGAAAGCGTCGCGAGCGGCTTTTAGTTGCTGAAACGCGGGACTATTTGCTGGCGGCAAGCCTGACAGTTCCATGGTTATGTACATGTCAGGTAACGTTTTTGGATCCAGGCCAAGGATCAGATGGAAGTCGTTGTCTTCCTCTCGCTTTGCGGCATAAAGAAACGCGTTAACTCGAATATTTCGGTCCTCTTCTTTAACACGCTTTGACGTAGCTGCTCTCGTGATCTTGGGTTTGTGATTTTTCATGACGTCTTCTGCAGCTAGTGATTTAATCAGTGCTTTGACGTCCTTGAACTTTTCTATTTGGGCGTTTGAGATAGAGATTTTGGCTGCTCTTCGGTCTGTACCAGCAAAATCATCTGATACGGGAGCCAATGCGGCGAGGGCAGCGAACGCGCTCGGATCGTGCGCCTCTTCCTCATACTCATCCATTTCGTTTGTGTGAATGATGGTGTACTGCTTGCCGACGGCCGAGGCGCGCAGTGCTGTTGCCATCGGCGCCGCCTTCGGCGCTGTTACACTGATGATGGAATCCGCCGCAGGCAAACCTGTTCGGAACGGATCCGGGAGGCTCGCCAGGACACTTTCGAGCGCCTTCGGTTTGCTGATTCTTTTGTGAGTTGACTTGGGCATATTTTTCCTTTCTTAACTAAGGTGTGCGCAGGGTTTTTTCGGGAGGAGGTCACCATTAGAGTGTTGTTGGACCACCGCTTCGGCGTCAGACCCGCCAGGGAACTATGTGAACTGAAGCCAGTATACTCTTCCTTAACCGAAATGACTGCTTGTCCCGACTGATCGTCAACCTCATCTCTGCCCTCCAGCGGCTTTGCACTAAAAGTGCAATCTTAGCCTGCGGAGCAGGCGAAGCATAAAGCCTGGGGCGACAGCCCCAGGATCCAAATCCAAATAAATTGCGAGCCCATGAAATGGGCGACAGCCCATCGTCAATAAATCGTTAATATATTTAACTGCGATTGGTCTGTCGCCCGCATTCGCGGGCTTGATTATCTGTTGCTTTAACCTGGGGCTTACGCCCCAGGCTTTATGCTTCCGCCTGCTCCGCAGGCTAAGACTGCACTTTTAGTGCAAAGCCCCCCCCTCCAGCCATAGGCGGTGGTAATGTCTACCCTTTCTGATAGATTTATATGAGGCATCGGATACCTTTGGAGTAGGTTTTCAGTGACTCAATTCGGGAGAAACTTAATGAGCACAAAAGCTAAGCGGCGCAAGAAGCAAACGGTCAAGGGAACCGGCACTAAGTCCAGGCGAAAGAAAAAGCTCGCTGGGCCAATCAAGGTTGGCAAGGGACAGCCCTGGGATAGAGACCGTGACGAGGAGGGGCCGCTAGGATGGCTGATGCCGGAGATGCAGGAGGCCTATGTCCGACTCACCCCGCGTGATAACGGACTCCCGACAGCCGAGACGGCCGAGGCAGACAGCGGAGCCGAGATCGCTCTGGCGCCGGTGAGTCGTACAAGCTGGCGGGACATATTGGGGGAGTATAGGCGTCGCAAGACCACATCACTGGAGGACAGTATCCCGGCGCTGGAGGCGGCCGCCGGTCCCGGTGGGATCAACTGGCTGCCACTCGGCCCCAGCGTTGTACTCAACGGGCAAACGGAAGGTCAGCAGCCCATAGCCGGCCGCATCTCGGGTCTCGCTATCGCTCCCGGCGGACAAATAATATTCGCCGCGTCGGCTAACGGCGGAGTATTTCGATCCGACGATGGTGGGACCTCCTGGCGTTCTCTAATGGACGGATTCGATCTCGACCCGACTAACTTCGCCAGCGCCAGCGTGGTGTGCGGCGCGATCGCCATCGACCTCACCGACCCAAAACGTGTCTATGTGGGCACGGGCGAGGGCGATACTGACATGATGTACCGGCTCAGGAATCGAATCGTCAATGCGCTGCCAGCCTACCGGGGAGTTGGACCAATCCGAAGTGACGATGGTGGAACTACCTGGGTCCCGGAAGGAAGTACGCCGGATTTGGCGGGCGAGGCGTTTTTCGCGTTGGCCGTCGATCCCTCTAATCGCGAGAATGTGATCGCTGCGACAACCAACGGTCTCTACAGGCGTGCGTCGACGGCGAGCGGTCAGTTTGAGTGGAGGCGAGAAGCCGAAGGTGTTTTTTCAAGCGTGGCCGTAGCATCGGCGGGGGGCACAATCCATTTCTTCGCCGCCGAGTGGGGTAAGGGCATCATACATTCCATCGATGGGGGACAGACGTGGGCGACGTTGGGGAATGGGTTCCCGACGACCAAGGTGGGCCGTATTGCGCTGGGCGTACAGGCTAACAACCCCAATCAGGTTTACGCTCTCGTTGCGAACCCCGCGGGGGCTCTCCTCGGACTCTACAGGTGGGATGTTGGCGGCGGCGCTTGGAAAAAAGTGAGCGGAGTACCCAACATATTTCTCGGATCACAGGGTGATTACGACATCGCTATCGCAGTGGCGCCGGGCAATGTTGATTTAATCTATATCGCCGGGGACTCGACGAACTCATACCCATTCTCTGGAAATACTCGGAGGTGCGAGATTCAGGCCACGTCGACCGGGTATAAGGTTAAGAATGCCGTGACGATCGGAGCGCACGCTCATGCCGACACGCATGTTCTCGTCCACACGCCGAATGACCCCACCGAACTGTGGAGTGGGTGCGATGGCGGAGTCTTTCTAAATCGAAATCCGCAGGGAAACGGCCGGTTTGCCAGTCAGAACAACGGGCTGGCTTGCCTGTGCACCAACTTTCTGGCCCAGCACCCTACAGACCCCAGCGTTCTTCTCTGTGGCTTGCAGGATAACGGCACGGCCAGAACAACTTCGGGACCTGTATGGTCACACGTTCAGGACGGGGACGGAGGTTACTGTCTTATCAACTGGGCCGACCCGACTCGTGTCCTTGTGTACATGAATGGTGGTGTGTTCATTTCGAAGGATGGAGGGGCTAGCTTCAATGAGAACCCAGTGTGGGACTTCGGCTGGGAAACGATGACACAGCCGATAGTATCCGTGCCTTACAACCCAGCTAAGCCTGTGGATGCAAACCTGGTCGCCATCGGCGCTGGGGAGAAGGTTTATATTTCAAACAACTTCGCTGCCACCTGGCCCGCCAGCGGACAAATCGTGTTGCCAGCCAAGTCGGGCAGCGCCTTCGCTCTGGCTTTCGCCTCGCCCTCGCGGCTTTTCATAGGCACGACGAGTGGAAAAGTATTCCGCGCCGACAAGTCGGGTAGCTCCTGGGCTCTGGCACAGTTAGACAATGCACCGGCTGGGCCGCTCGGCCTTAGCGGCTTGATCTCCGATGTGGCAGTTGATTGGACCGACGCGACATTAGCTTCGATCTACGTGGCGTTCGGTGGACAGGGAAACGACCGCCGCCGGGTTTGGCACTTCGATGGGATAAGATGGGACGCCCGCAGTGGGCCGGACGGCGAGAATAATCTTCTCAACGTGGAACACAACGCGCTGGCGGTCGACCCTAATTCGCCGAGCAATGTTTATGTTGGGGCCGACATAGGCGTTTGGCATTCCGCCAATGGGGGCGCGACGTGGGCGCCGCTCCAAAACGGGCTGCCTGACACGCCCATATACGATCTGCAAATTCACCCGACTCAACGTCTTTTACGTGCGGCTACCCACGGGAGAGGTGTGTTCGAAATACCGCTCGCCTAGGTGAGTAGATCTCGTGATTGAACGTCTCAGTGTTACTGAAGAGTGTGGAGTTAGCGATCGCTAACACCACAACTATACGCATCAATACTCAGCTTCCTTCCCCTAATACCGGAATTTCGAGTGTCTGGAACGATGTCAGGCGCAACGTTGTAAGTATTCTCAACTCACCACGACAAATGAGAGTGAAGACACGTCACGCTGCGTTTTCGCTTGTTCGGCGGTTCAGCGTAAAAAATAAACTAACGCAACGATGGCGAAAGCCACAAGGATTACGCATGGAACAAAACGGCGCCAGATGAATCGGTCGATCATGTTTTCGGCTTCCATATTCCTTGCGCACCGTGGACAGCCACGCGCGTTTTGCTCAAGCACGTTGCCACAATCACGACAGGTTTTTGTGCTCATTGCCATTGTTGGATCGGGTCAGTACAGGGAGCGGTAGCGACCTGGTCAGTGATTAGCATGCGATATTTCAATGATTATTGGCTCCCATGGTTGGTCCAGGTCGCTATCGCTCCCTGTACTGACCCGATCCAAGCGCGATGTCTTTTGTGCAAAGCCATTTGCTACAGACCAGCGTATACACTACTCTACTGGTCCAAGAATTTCGCATTCGTATGAACGCGCCACAGGGTAAGTTCCCCGATGAATCTCCCGATCCTGGTCGTTGGCTGGACGACCACGGCGATTACCTTTTCAAGTATGCCGTTTTTCGACTGCGCGACAATACCGCCGCGGAAGACGCTGTGCAAGAGACTTTTCTCGCTGCACTCAAAGCTTACAAAGAATTTCAAGGGCGCGCTTCAGAACGCACCTGGCTCGTCGGGATTCTGAAACATAAGATCGTCGATCATTTTCGCCGCGCGACGCGTGAGGCCCCACTCGGTGAAGAATCTGAGGACGGTCCCGAACACCGCGAGTTTTTTGAACGGCCCGAGCCATGGCAAGGTCATTGGAATAACAACTATGCGCCAAACGAATGGCATGCAACGCCGGCAGAGCTGATTGAACGCAACGACTTCTGGAAAGTATATAACGACTGCCTCTCGCCATTGCCGCAACGAACTGCCAGTGCTTTCACGCTACGTGAAGTCGATGGTCTGAAAAGCGAAGAGATCTGCGAGATTTTGAGCATTAAAGTGAACAACCTTTGGGTTATGCTGCACCGCGCTCGACTGCATTTGCGCAATTGTCTTGAGCTAAACTGGTTCCGACGCGAAGAGTGAGATGGCGCTGAAACTCTACGACATATTAAAGCACTCGATTCGCTATTGGCTCTTGCGGAGATTGCCTACTTGTCAGCAGACCGTCGAAAAGATCTCACAATCGATGGAGCGATCGCTTAGCTTGCGAGAGCGAATCAACCTAAAGCTTCATCTATGGATTTGTGCGTGGTGCCAGTGGTACCTGGAACACCTGCATATCATCCGCGAAACAGCTCGTGCCAAAGCTGACGAACCACCTGACTTCGTCTCGGGCGTTGGTCTTTCGAACGAAGCACGGGAACGAATTCGCCGCCGCCTCACGAACCAAAACTAAAGCCAAAACTAAAAGAACGTGTAAGGGTCGAGGGTACACTTCCGACAATTGTCCGAGAGGAGGTTTGTCTCGAGGACAGTTATGAATTCGCCTAACCACAATCATCAACATACTCCAAACCGATTTGGCGTAATACCCACGCCCGTCCGGTTAAATGCAAATCCGGAGTATACGGGAAGAGGCGTAACGGTCGCTTTTCTCGATTCAGGATTCAGTCCGCATCCGGATCTCATAACACCTACAGACCGTGTTGTCGCTTACCAGGATCTGACCGGAGAGCGGCGCAGTTTGTTTTCTACTGAGCCAGTAGAGTCGTGGCAATGGCACGGTACACAGACCTCGGTTGCCGCCGCCGGTAATGGACAGCTCAGTAATGGCACGTATCGCGGGTTGGCCCATGAAGCGGAACTCGTGCTGGTAAAAGTAAGTGAACGTGGTCGCATAACTGAAGAAAACATCGCACAAGGCATTCAATGGGTAATCGCTAATCGTGAGCGCTACAACATCCGCGTGCTCAATATATCTCTGGGTGGAGATGAGGATGTTCCCTGTTCGAAGAGTATTGTAGACCAGGCTGCTGAGGAGGCAATCAGTCAGGGTATTGTGGTAATCGCAGCGGCCGGAAACTCGGGAGCCGAGGGACGTCATTCTATTCCACCTGCTAACTCACCGTCAGTAATTACCGTTGGCGGGTACACCGATCACAACCGGCTAAATGGAAATAAGCTCGATCTATATCACTCTAATTTCGGCATGACAGCCGACGGGACGGTTAAACCCGAGATCGTCGCGCCCGCGATGTGGGTTGCTGCACCAATTCTACCGGGGACGAACGCCTTTGAACGAGCCGAAGCTTTATCGCGCTTGGATGCCGCGGTGGATTATGAACTTCCAGACCTGGCCCGACAACTACGAGAAACAGCCGGACTTTCTGAGCAAGTCGCGAACGCAGATGCGCCACAAATTCGAGCATACGTGGATGCAATTTTGCAGCAAGAGAAGATAGTAGCTGCGCATTATCAGCACGTTGATGGAACATCTTTCGCGGCGCCTATTGTCGCGTCGGTCGTGGCGCAAATGATCCAGGCAAATCCGGCGTTAACATCGGGCGCAATCAAGAACATTTTGATTTCGACAGCGGATCGTATTGTGACCGAGCCTGTGATTCGGCAGGGTTATGGTGTCGTAAACGCCAGGCGTGCTGTCGAGTTCGCAAAAACCGAACTCCATTCGCTGAATATTGTCGGATGTAAACCTCCTCGCGTCGAGAATGGGCGGCTGATGTTCGTCTTTCACGACGATAGCGCGCACAGCGTTTCAGTTGCAGGGGATTTTAATGAGTGGAGCCGCGTCGCGACGCCGCTCAAACGAAATGAATCCGGTCTTTGGTTTACAGAGATCGTCGTACCAGGAACCGGAAGTTTCGAATACAAGTTCATCATCGACGGCCAGCGTTGGATTGAAGATCCGAGCAACGGCATGAAAGCACCTAACGATTACGGCGGCTTGAATTCAATTCTGGTGATCGAATGAAAGTGTTCAGACGATGGGTGGCGCGATCTCTTCCACCATGCGAGAAGATGGTCCCGTTAATGTCGGAATCGATGGATCGTTCGCTCGGGCTTTGGAAGTGGTTGCAGCTTAGATTGCACCTAATCACCTGCGCCTTGTGCGCCCGCTACCTGAAACAAATCAAATTCCTCCGACAGCTTCTCCGCTCAACTGAATATTAGCCACGGATTACACGGATATTTTTCTGATCCGTTTGTAAGGAATACCAACTACCCGCGACTACGTAGCAGTTATGAGCAACGCACTGAAAAAACATTGGCCGGAATATCTGATGGAGGCTGCCGAGCTTGGTCTATTCATGTTCTCCGCGTGTGCGTTCACGATCCTCTTATACCACCCGTCATCGCCGATAGCTCAAACAATTCACGATGGTGTTTTGCGGCGATTGCTGATGGGAACGGCGATGGGCTCAACTGCAATAGCCATCATCTTTTCACCACTGGGCCAGAGATCGGGAGCACACTTTAACCCATCAGTGACGTGGACCTTCTTTCGACTCGGGAAAATAGACGCGTGCGATGCAGCCTTCTACACACTGTTTCAATTTGCGGGCGGAATCGCCGGCGTAATGCTCGCATCGCTCACGTTTCACACGTTGGTGGCCCATAAGTCGGTCAATTATGCCGCGACGCTTCCTGGCACGGATGGACCAATCGTCGCGTTGTTGGCCGAGGTCATTATTTCTTTCATTCTGATGTCGGTAGTCCTCACCGTCTCGAACACCAAACGACTAGCACGGTGGACTGGCATATTCGCCGGTGCTCTCGTCGCAACGTACATAACGATTGAATCGCCGATCTCGGGCATGAGTATGAATCCCGCACGGACCTTCAGCTCCGCGGTTGGTACACAGGTTTGGATGTCGCTCTGGATTTATTTTGTCGCGCCACCGTTCGGAATGTTGCTGGCGGCTGAAGTTTACCAACGACTGAACGCAGCACGCGCAGTCGCGTGTGCGAAGCTGCATCACTATAACAACCACCGTTGCATCTTTCGGTGCAACTTTAAAGCTAACGAATAAAAGGAGAATCGAAATCATGAAACGTCTAGCGTTTGTAATTAGTCTCGCGCTGCTGACTACTTGCTTCACGGTCGCAACTGCCACGCGCAACGTCGAATCAACCAAATTCACAGTTCGCGTCGAGAACATCTCTAACCTGGAAGGAATGACGGCTTCGAACGGACAAAAGTTTCCGTTTGCGTTATCACCCGGCATGTTTGTGTTAAGTGACAAAAACGCCGCGCTTTTCACGGAAGGAAAACCTGCGCGCAAGAACGGCCTCGAGATGCAGGCGGAAGACGGAGACCCGTCGGGATTAGTGGCCTCGCTCGTGGCTATGCACCATAGCTCGAATCTGCATGGGGTGTTCAATGCACCGGTGGGAGCCATGACTGCCGGTCCAATCCGACCTGGTGATTCATACGAGTTCACTGTTACCGCAGCACCGGGAATGAAGTTCTTCATGACGCAGATGTTTGGCCAATCGAATGATTGGTTCTACGCGCCAGGGGCAAACGGCATCGCTCTGTTCGACGCCAAAGGCGCAGCCGTCAGGGGTGATATCACCGATCAGCTTTACCTGTGGAACGCCGGCACCGAGAAAGACGAAGAAATCGGTATTGGTCCCAACCAAGGTCCGCGACAAAAAGGCACGAACACGGGTGAAGACGAACATGGCGTAGTGCACCGCGTTAACGATCAACGCTGGGCCGGAAGGAATTCGCAGTTCTTCCACATCACCATCACGCCCGAAGGAGGCATGTAAGTCATGAACACCATCACCAGGATCACAGTAACCGTCTTGATT
>DATNFX010000230.1:0-6947 GCA_035606195.1 Pyrinomonadaceae bacterium | reverse complement strand
TCCATGAGCTAGTTTCAAAAGCTGCGGTTCTGACCAGTATGGACCAATCAACTGGAACCCGATCGGCAAACGTTCCGACGAGAGACCGCACGGCACGCTGATTCCCGGAACTCCTGCCAGGTTTGCCGTCACTGTGTAAATATCGTTTAGGTACATCGCGAGCGGGTCGTCGACCTTTTCACCAATTGCAAACGCAGGTGTTGGCGACGTCGGCGTGATGATGGCATCGCAACTTTCGAACGCCTTGAGGAAGTCGTTCTTGATCAGCGTGCGCACTTGCTGTGCTTTGCGATAGTAGGCGTCGTAATAGCCGGCGGAGAGTACGTACGTGCCGAGCATGATGCGTCGCTTAACTTCCGGTCCAAAGCCTTCCGCGCGAGTCTTGCGATACATCTGCCGCAGCTCGGGCGCATCTTCTGCGCGGAATCCATAACGAACACCGTCAAAACGAGCGAGGTTTGAGGAAGCTTCAGCAGTGGCGATGATGTAGTAAACGGCTATGGCATAACCTGCGTGGGGCATCTCGACGTCCACGACTTCGGCTCCGAGCTCGCGATAGACGTCGATCACGCTCTCGACTGACTGCTTCACATCTTTGTCGAGACCTTTTCCAAACAACGCGCGAGGAAACCCGAGACGCGCGCCTTTCAGATCGCCGGTCAGTGATGCGGTGTAATCGGGAACGGGAACGTCAGCAGTGGTTGAATCGTGAGTGTCGCGTCCGGCGATGACGCTCAGCACGCGCGCTACGTCTTCGACCTGGCGCGCAAAGATTCCGATCTGATCGAGGGAAGATGCAAACGCGACGAGGCCGTAACGAGAGTTGCGACCGTAAGTCGGTTTCAGGCCGACGACGCCGCAGAGTGATGCCGGTTGTCTCACGGAGCCGCCTGTGTCGGAACCGAGTGCGACCGGAACGATTCCGGCGGCGACAGCGGTTGCAGAACCTCCTGACGAACCACCCGACACGCGCGTTGTATCCCAGGGATTGCGCACTGGCCCAAAAGCGGAGTTTTCATTTGACGAGCCCATCGCAAACTCGTCGCAGTTTGTTTTGCCGATGATGACCGCGCCCGCATTCGTGAGACGTTCGATGACGGTCGCGTTGTAAGGTGGATGATAGTCACCGAGAATCTTCGAACCGCACGATGCCTGCAAACCCTTAACGCAGATGTTGTCTTTGACGGCAATCGGGAGCCCCGCCAGCAGCCCCGCCTGTCCGCTCTCCTCAATCGCCGAGGCGCGCTGCAACGCGCCTTCACGATCGATCTGGAGAAACGCGTTGAGTGTTTCGTTCAGCTTCTCTGCTGCATTGATTGAAAATTCAACAGTTTGACGCGACATACTTTTTATGTGACTTGGAGTTCTGCGCAGCACCCACCCGCTACCGCGAGGTGGTACTGACTGTGTCCAAGCATGTCTACAAAACCTTCGGTACACGGAAGTGTCCCGAAGCGGGATCCGGTGCTTCAGCCAACGCGATCTTCTGACCGAGTGAGCCGGCGATTTCGTCGGCGCGTGATGTGTCAGTCTTTTCACCTTCAGGCGTTAGACCGCCGAGCGCTGGTTCGACGTTACTCGTATCGATCTCGTTGAGCTGCTCGACGTAGCTGACAATCTCCGCCATTTGTGGGCCAAAGGTTTTGAGCTCTTCTTCGGCCAGTTCCAGGTGGGCCAGTTGCGCGACCTTCTCGATATCCGATTGATTTATTGGCATTGATTTAGTCTTTGTGTCTCAATGAGAGCAGAGCAGTCTTCAGGAATTTTTTGCGGAGCTCTTTATCCTGAATCGCGCTGGCCGCAGACCATAATTCGAGCGGAACTTCATTGTCGAGAGGTTCTTCGGGTACATGCTGTTCTACAGGCCGTTTCGCGAGCTTCGTATCGATTACAAAATCCAACGCGCCGACGAGGGGTTTACCCAGGATCGAATTAACTCGGAAAAGCAGTTGGCCTCTCATGGAGTGTAACTGTTTCTGCCAGATCGCATCAGCGACTGCGATTGTCAGGGTCCGATCTTCGAGTTTCAGCGGCACAGCATGATCTTTCAAGCCCTCACCTGCCGCATGCTTCCACGCCGCAATCGCAGCGGCTTCCGCGACCTCTGTCGAGTCGCCCGCGGCCCGCAATACTCCCGGTAAGGATTTGATCAGTTGATTCATGTTTATGCTATAGACTAATCATGAAACAAAACGCAAATCATCTCCGTGAAAAGCTGGTGCTTGCATCGGGCAGTCCGAGGCGTGCGGAAATACTCGAGCGCGCAGGCTGGCCATACGAAATCATCGTCGCTGGGATCGACGAAACGCTGTTACCAAACGAGGAAGCGGCAGCTTATGTGCAACGACTCGCGCGCTCGAAGGCGGAGAAGGTCGCGAGTGGTTTGGACCACGGATTGGTGCTTGGCGCGGATACGACTGTTGTTGTCGATGATCAGATCCTCGGCCAACCGCTTGACGAAGCAGACGCGAGAAGAATGCTCGATCTGTTGAACGCCAAATGGCATGAGGTTCTGACCGGCGTTGCGCTCGTACGTGTCGGAGGTGAAACGCGCGTTGGTTATGAAACGACGCGTGTGCGTTTTGCAGAGATGAGCGACGAAGAGATCGATTGGTACACTGGCACGGGCGAGCCGTTCGGCAAAGCCGGCGCTTACGGCATACAAGGCAAAGCGTCGCTCTTCATCGAAGAAATCGAGGGCGACTATTTCAACATCATGGGGTTGCCGATCAGACTTGTGTACGAATTGAGCGTACTGTAGGGGCGGCCCTCCGTGGCCGCCCGTGGTTTTGATAGGCATTCGCCAAACTGACGCCGTCGCTTCTTGAACCGCTTTAGTCCAAGCCACGGGCGGCCACGGAGGGCCGCCCCTACAGTACGTTCCGAGATCCTTTTGATGCTAGAAGAGTACTGACCCGCCGTCGATGTTGATCCCTTGGCCGTTGATTCCTCGTCCCTCGTCGGAAGCGAGCAGGAGCGCGAGGGCTGCGACTTCCTCAGACGTCACGAGGCGGTTCTGTGGGCTCATCTTTTTTAGGGTATCCAAAGCCTCTTCAGCCGTGCGTCCGGTGCGGGACGTGATTCGCTGCACGCCACGCGACGTCATTTCAGTATCGACAAAACCTGGACAAATCGCGTTGACGGTGATTCCAGACATTGCGACTTCGAGCGCGATCGAGCGAGTGAGACCTAAGACACCGTGCTTCGATGCGGAGTACGCGGCAATGTAAGGCGCGCCGGTTTTTCCCGCGATTGATGCGATGTTGATTACGCGGCCCCAACCTTTCTTGAGCATCGCAGGCAACGCGGCGCGTGTGCAGTAGAAAGTGCCGGAGAGATTGATTGAAAGATGACGGTGCCAGAGCTCGTCGGTGGTGTTGACGAGCGTTGCGCTTTCGGCGATGCCGGCGTTGTTGACGAGGATATCGATCTCAGGCAATTTGCCGAACATCCCCGCGACGCTTTGCGGATCTGAAACGTCGCAAACGAGCGCGATTGAGTTGTTGCCGATCTCGGCGGCGACCTGTTCCACTTGTTCGGCGGTTCTTGCTGCGACGGCGATGCGAATGCCCTCGCGCGCGAATGCCAGTGCGATTGCACGACCGATACCTCGGCCGCCGCCGGTTATTAGTGCTGTTTTAGCCACGGATGACACAGATTTGTTTACGGATTAGTGGCCGGTGAATTTCGGTTCGCGCTTCTCGAGAAATGCGTGGACGCCTTCGTGACCATCGTCAGAGTCGAAGCAACGTAACTGTGCTTCGGTTTCGTAGCGAAGCATCTCATCGAGCTCTGACGCCTGGCTCACGTAGACCGCGTGTTTTGCTGCGGCGAGCGCAATAGGTGGCGCCGCTCGCAAGCGTTGAGCGAGTTGCATGGTTGCACTCTCCAACTCTTCGGGCGCGACGACCTGATTCACGATTCCCAATCGAGCAGCCTCAGCGGCATCGATGGACTCACCCAAGAAAAACATCTCGCAAGCTTTGTTTGGCGTGACGAGACGTGGCAGAAAGTAAGTGCCACCCCAATCGGGATGAAGTCCGACTTTGGCAAACGACTGGCTGAACGTCGCCGTGTTTGCCGCGATGCGGATGTCACATGCGAGCGCGAGATTAAATCCCGCGCCTGACGCCGGACCATTGATCGCAGCAATTACGGGTTTCGTCATTTCGCGAATCGCGAGGATCACACGGCGCCCGGCACCGAGTATGCGCGAAAACTCTTCCGCATCGCGGCGCTGCATCAACTCCGCCATGAACGCAATGTCACCCCCCGCGCAAAATGCACGACCCGCGCCGGTAATGATGACCACGCGAGTGCCGCGATCGCTTCCGGCGTGCTCGAGTGCTTCAGCCAGATCGCGTCGCATGTGACCGACGAAGGCGTTTAGTTTGTCGGGACGATTCAGAGTGATCGTAGTGATGCAGTCAGCCTCGGCGACTTGAATGTGTTCGTACATTCTAGCGTCCTTTAAACTCGGGCTTGCGCTTGTTCACGTAAGCATCAAGCCCTTCTTTTGCGTCTTCCGACTGAAAGAGTTGTTGCTGTAGTTCTCGTTCGAATGCGAGTGCCGGCTCAAATGACATCTCCGCGCCGCTTTGCACCGCTCTCTTAATTCTACCTACGGCCAGCGCAGCTTTGTTCGGCGTCGTGAACTGCAGCGCGCACTCACGCACCATGCTGGAAAACTCTTCGACATTTGCTGCTTCGAAGATCTGAGTCAGGATCCCGAGCTCAAGCGCGCGCTCGAACTCAATCAATTGACCAGTCGCCATAAGTTGAATTGCTTTGGTCTTCCCGACAAGTCGCACCAGACGTTGCGTGCCTCCTGTGCCTGGCAGCACGCCCAGCGACACTTCCGGCAGCCCCAATTTTCCTGCGTCCTTGCGTGCAATACGCATATCCGCCGCCATCGCGACTTCCAGTCCGCCACCTACGCAGTGACCATTGATCGCTGCGATCACAAGTTTCGGTGTTTGTTCCAGACGATTGAGCGTCTCATTTGCGTGAAGACAGAAGTAATACTTGAAACTCGGCGTCATGTTAGCGAGCATCTGAATGTCCGCGCCCGCGCAGAAGAACTTCCCGCCTTTACCGGTGATCACGATAACCTGAACAGCGTCGTCCATGCGCGCATCGAGAATCGCGCGATCGAGCTGTTGCATCATTTCATAACTATAGGCGTTTGCGGGCGGGTCGTTGAGCGTGATCGTGGCGATCCCCTCCGCGACCTGGTAATCGAGTTTTGATTCAGTTTGGCTCATATTAGAAACTAAAAACTGAAATGTGCTTCCCGCTTTCAGACGAGAATGGCCCGCGCTGCCAGTTGCTCCAACGGTCGCGTAAACGCAAGCCGGCAAGTTGGGCCATCAGGTCTAACTCGGACGGCCACGCGTAACGTATCTGCACCGGATAGAGTCGCACGTCACCATCTTTTATCACGACTTTCTGACTAGTCACTTTCTGTGTGGCGGCATCGTGCTGACCCACGTCCAACTGAACCTCGTCCGTTGTTACTTTTGTGGCCCAGTTTACCTGTCCGCCAGTGAAGCGGTTCGGGTTCGGAACAAACGCCTCGATCACAAAGCAACCATCGGACGACAAATGATCGGCGACGTTGCGAAAACACCGCACCTGTTCGTCCTGCGACGAGAGCGCAAAGAATGTGTTGAAGACGATGTATACGAGCTCGAACTTCCCGGTGACCGGAACGTCAGCGAAGTTTCCCTGTGTGATTGTGATCCGATCGCCGCCGGGCTTCGCACGCAGCCGTGAAATCATCGAGTTTGCCGCGTCGATACCGTGAACTTCCACACCCTTCGCGGACAAGGGCAGCGCAAAGCGACCGGTACCGATGCCTAGTTCCAGCGCGCGTCCGCCGTGCGCAAACTCCGCCAGTCTATCGATCGCGTGTGGATCGTACTCTGAGAACCACTCATCGTAAACGCTCGCGACGCTTTCGCCGTAGGTTTCGTCGGAATAGAAATTCATAATGTGGTGCCGCGCCAGATGCTAAGGTCGTCCTGGTGTTTCGGCAGGACCGCGGAACTGACCGGCTGCAACGCCAGGCCCGGTGAAAAGCCTGACACGAAAAGCTGAGTCAGGTGCTGCGCCAGATCGTTGACCTTCAGTTTACCGCTCGGATCGTACCAGTTATAGATCCAATTCATCATGCCAAACAATGCGTAGGTGGCGACGGTCAGGTCAACGGGTTGTTGATTCTCTCTCGAGGCTTGCACGTCGTGAAGTATCAGGCGTGCCAGTTTCGTGTACTTGTCCTTGCGTGTCGAGACGTGTGTGTACAAATCGCCGCGCAGAGATTCGGCTTCGTGCGAGAGCACTTTCATCTCCGACATGTTCGCGGCGAAGAATGAAAGGTGGTTCTCGATGAAGATGCCGAGCTTTGTGATTGGATCTTCGACGCCTTCCAGTCGTTGTTCCAATCTTTCGAGCACACGCCCGAAGCAGTTGTCCTGGATCAGAAACAGTAATTCTTCTTTCGACTTGCAGTAGTGATACAGACCCGCGAGACTGACATTCGTCTCACGCGAGATATCGCGCATCGAAGTCGAGTGATAATTCTTCTCCGCGAAGATCCGTGCCGCAGTGCGGAGGATGAATTCTAGTTTCTGATCGTATCTGGACATCCGTGTTAACAGTGGCTAGAGTCTCACGTACTCGAATTCGAATGGCTTACCCTTAATCCCGGCGGCCGGTGGTGCGATCCAGTTAGCGATCTTGCCGGGTTCGTAAACGGGATGCATCAGGCTGCGCACGTACTCGCGGTCTTCAAGCGTTGGCAACCATTCAGACTGGCGTCGCTCAAACTCTTCACGCGCGATCAGGTTTCCTTCGAGATCGAATGTGTGCCCGGCGTACTCACCAACATGCCTGTGAAAACGTGGATGCGGAAGGAAGAGACGCTCACTCACACCTTCCTCGGCCAG